>JBBQDE010000137.1:0-7021 GCA_038319425.1 Gemmatimonadales bacterium | reverse complement strand
CACCGTGCCGCTCCGTCCCCCGAAGTCGAGCAGGAGGTAGGACAAGGTTGCCGCCGGGGTGATCGAGCGACGCGTGCCGGTGCCGCCGAGCGTCTGACCGACGGTCGTCTGCGAGTAGGCGGCGTTCGTCGAGGCGTCCACCGTGGGCAGATAGGACGCGCCCGCGGCGCCGTAGGCCGCCGCGCCGGCACGCGCCTGCGACCAGCTCACCTGCGTCTGCGGATTGTTGCGCAGCGCGAGATCCACCACATCGGCCAGAACGAGCGCATCGCGGCGCGGCGCGATCTCCGGCGGCAGCGGACTCGCGGCGCCATTACCAGCGCGCGGCTCGGGCGGCACCACGCCGCGCGGCGCGCGCCACGGTTCGCTCGCACTGGGCGGCGCAGCCGGCGCGCCCCCGATGCGGGGCTGTGGCGCGCGGCTGCACGCGCCCTGGGCGAGGAGGAGGACGAGTATCGCTGAAATCAGCAGCGGGTTGAAACGCAGCGGGCGGGACGTCGGTCCGAAGGCCGAGCCCCGCCGCGCGAATGACCGCGAGACGAGCGTGGTAGACACGAACTGGTGTGGTCCGGATTCTTGAGGGCCGCGTTACCGCGCGGGGTGTGTATTCTGTACGCCCGTCGCCCTCGTTCCGCTGGGTTTGATCGCCGGGCGCTAAGCCGACGACTCCCTGCGGCGCAGCGCCTCGTTCGGACCACGGGCGCGGCGCGTGCCCCTCTACGCCCTGGCTCCCGCTGCCTCGATGAAGTCCGCGAACAGGGTGCGCGTTCGCGCGTCGTTGTCCGTCAACGCCTCCGGATGCCACTGGACGGCGACCAGATATCCGCCCCGTTCGCCCTCGATCGCTTCAATCAGCCCATCGGGCGACACGGCCGTGGAGACGAGGCCCTGCCCCAGCGCCTTCACGCCCTGATGGTGCATGCTGTTCACGCGCACGTTCCCGGCGCCGAGCAGCTGCGCGAGGCGGGTGCCGTCCGCCACGTCCACGTCGTGCGCGAGGAAGTCACGGGAAAAGCTCTGTCCCCGGAACGGGAAGTAGTCGTGCTTGATGGCGCCCGGCAGCTCCTCCGCCAGGTCCTGGTAGAGCGATCCGCCCGCCGCCACGTTGATGAGCTGCATGCCCCGGCATACGCCGAGCACCGGCTTCTCGTCCTCGAGCGCCCACGTCGCCAGGGCCACCTCGACACGGTCGCGCTCCCGATCGGTCTTGTCGCAGAGCGGATGCGGATCGGCGCCGTAGGTGGCGGGATCAATGTCGGCCCCGCCCGGGAGGAACACCGCGTCGAGCTCCTCGTAAATGCCGCGCAGCGTGTCGTCGTCCACGAGCGGAATGAGCCACGGAATCGCGCCCGCCGCCGTGAGGGTGAGGATGTACCGTTGGCTCATCACCCAGGACGGCGGGATCTCGGCCGACACGCCACCCAGGCTCTGGAGGGTCTGGGTGGGGATGCCAACGACGGGCCGGCGCTGACGCTGCTTGATCACGAGGCTACGATGCTCCCTGAGTCTGTCTCGGCGGGCTGCCGAGCTTGATGGCGCGATACCGCTCGCCTGTAGACGGTCGAGACGAGAAGGAGGAAACGATTTCGGGGCGCACCCCCTCCGCCGTCTCCGCAACGATGTTGTCGACGACGGACCGCAGGTCACCCGTCCGATCGTACACGGCGAGCTGCCGGTCGGCGCTCGTACCGCCGCGCATGATCTCGAAGGCGTATTCGACTTCACGCCGACTACCGAGCTCGTCAACTACGTCGTCGACGAACCATTGAAGCATCTCTGTAATCAATTCGCGCGCCGGAAGTTCTTTCGCCTTCCCGAAGTCGATCAGGTTGCCGTCGAGACCGAACCGGACGGCCCGCCACTTGTTCTCGTCGATGAGGGCCGGTGCGTACAGGCGGAAGGTGAGGTTGTCGCGCCGGAGCTTCCAGATCTTCGCCACGATCGCCTGAAGAATGGCGGCGAGGCACACGGCTTCCTCCACGCGCGTGCAGACGTCGCACACGCGGAACTCCAGCGTCGGGAAGGCGTGGTGCGGTCGGGCATCCCACCAGATCTTCGAGCCGTCGGGCACGCACCCCGTGGCCACGAGCGACCCGAGCAGCTCGTCGTAGTCGCCGTACGACCGAAGGATCGGAGGTACGCCGGTGCGCGGGAAGTTGCGGAAGACGATGCTCCGGTACGACTTGAGCCCAGTGCGCCGCCCCTGCCAGAACGGAGAGCTGGTGGACAGCGTCAGTACATGGGGCAGCAGATACCGAGACACGTTCATCGCTTCGATCAGGAAGTCCTTGTCCTCGATCCCGACGTGGATGTGCGTGCCGAAGATAAGGAGCTGCTGCGCGAGGTCCTGCAGGTCCTGTTGCACCCCGACGTAGCGCTCCAGCGGGGTGATCTCCTGCTTGGTCCAGCACGAGAACGGGTGCGTGCCGGCGGCGGCGATGACGAGGTTGCTCTTCGCCGCCAGGTCCATCACGATGCCGCGCAGCCGCACGAGCTCTGCGCGCAGCTCCTGCGGCGTGCGACAGACACGGCTGCCGATCTCGATCATCGACTGGTGCAACTCCGGCTTCACCTCGTCCAGCATGAGCTTGTCGCCGGCGAGGATCTCGGTGATGTACGACTTGAGCTCGCGGGTCTCGGGATCGATGATCTGATACTCTTCTTCGATTCCGAGGGTCAACGATGGCGCTTTCATGTGGCCGTTCCGTTGTGGGCCGAGTGAAGATCAGCTCATTAGATGAGGGGCCGTCGCACCGGCCGCAAGATCAATCGGCTCGCCGGTCGCAAGGTCAACCGGCGGCACTGTTCCAACACTGCTTTTCGCACCGGTCGCAAGGTCAACTGATTGGTACTGCTCCGACATCTTGGGATCATTCCCCGCGCGGCCGACCCTTTCAGCGCCCCTCCACGCTGCCCGCGGTGGGGCCGGCATGTTGGCGCAGTACCGTCGGATGACCGCGCGACCCGCGCCCCGGACTCATCGCGCCTCCGCGATGAACGTGGGCGTCTGGCTGCCGCCGCCGGCGGTGACGTTGAGCAAGGCGGCGGTGGCGAGACGGGAGAGGCAGCCGTCCACGTTGCCACCGTACGCCACGTACGGCGCCGTATCCACCATGCGCTCGGCCAGCACCACGTGCCCGTCCACGAAGCTCGGGTACTCCTCCTTCGGCAGCGCGATGCGCTGCTGCACGATGTACGGTTCGCGGAGCGCCGTCCGGATCGCCTCCTGCCAGACGTCGTCGGTCACCTCCCATCCGAGCACGATCCCCTTTCCGCCGTAGTCGTCGTTCGGCTTCAGGACGAGCTGATCCCGGTGCTCGGCGGTGAAGGCGAGCAGGTCCACCTCGCCTCCGTCGTGCGTGGTGCGCCGGTCCTGCACTACGCGTGTCCACGGAATCGACAGCGCGATGGCTTCCCGCTCGTCGGCGTCGAACAGGTGCGCATTGCGTTCGTCGTGCAGCACGGCGAGGCTGGCCTTCTTGTGCAGGATCTTGCACGCCGGCGGGTTCACCATGCACACCGCGCCGTCGCGGAACGCGCGCAGGATGGGATGGTCGGCACCGCCGCGCTCCAACAGCTCGTGCAGCAGGACGCGTTTGTAGATGAGCTGGATCCGCCCGCTCGGTCCACGCAGCTCGCCTCCCTGGTAGGTCACCTCGCCCGGGTCGATGATCTCGCAGTCGAAGCCCTGGCGCTCGAAGTAATCCTGGAACAGCAGGAACTCACTCTGCGTCGGCACGTCGGACCAGTCCACGATCGAGATCGCCGACCGCTCACGGCGCCCCGACCACTGCTCGAACGCATCGACGAGCGCGTGCAGCACGGTGTGGCGCGCGGGCAGCGGCCGCACGTCCCAGTGCCGGAGGAACTGCCGCATCACCGGCAATCCGTAGAACACCTCGGTGAGCACGTCGTTGTACCCGCCGCCGGCCGGCGTCTCGGCGTTGTACTCCGTGAATCGCAGCCCGCCCGACTCGGCGACGAAGAACGCATCCAGTCGGGAAACGGGGCTCGCATCGCGAAAGCCCGTCTTCACGTGCACCAGCTGCCGCTCCCAGTCCAGCAGGCCGAACTGCGACAGCACCGACTCCTCGGCCAAGGCTGCCTCGTGCGCCTTGCGGAATGCGCGCAGCACCACGGATCCGCGGGTCTGGAGGAAGCGATACTGCGACGGCGAGAGAAAGCGCGGCCGCAGCACCGTGCACAACGGACGGTCGCCGAAGAAGAGCCCGCGCAGCCGCAGCTGCTCGTCGAGCTGACGCTGGGTCTCGCCGCCGATGTCGTCGGTGAGGAGGGTGTGATAGCGCTCGATGCCGTCGCGCAGCATCGTCAGCCGCCCTTAAGCACGCGCGTCACGCGCGCGCCTCGCGCCGGCCGAGCAGGAACTCGCCCGCCCGGATGTCGCGCTTCGCCTTCGGCTCCTTCGCGAGCCGGATGGCGAGATCCGCCATGCCCTTCACCACCCAATCGAAGTAGTGGGGTGTCAGCGAGTTGAGATCCATGTCCGGGGCGGGATTCATGAAGTCGATCGCGTACGGGATCCCGTCGCGCACCGCGAACTCTAGCGAGCACATGTCGTAGCCCAGCGCGCGCATCAGGGTGAGGGAGTCGTCCACGATGCGCTTGCCGAGTTTCGGGCTGAGGTGCTCGTGCTCCACCAGGTAGCGGCGCTCCTTGGGGTCGTACTTCATCGGGAGCACGTCGCGTTGCCCCAGGCTCATGCAGCGGATGAACTGATCCCACTCGATGAACTCCTGGATGATCATCGCGAGCTGGCCGGAGGAGTCGTAGTTGTGAATCAGCTCGTCCATCGAGCGGCACACGTAGACCTCCTTCCATCCGCCACCGTGGGCATCCTTCAGGATGCACGGCATGCCGATGAAGTCCACGATGGCTTTCCAGTCCAGCGGATACTTGAGGTTCCTGAGGCTCTCCTGATGGTGGATGCCCGGCACGTACTCGCGGTTCGGCAGCGCGATGGTCTTCGGGCTCGCCACGCCGAGCTTCGTCGCCAGCGAAGCGTCGAAGAGCTTGTCGTCGGATGACCACATGAACGGATTGTTCACCACGGTGCACCCCTGCACTACCGCGTGCTTCAGGTACGTGCGGTAGTAGGGCACTTCGTGGGAGATGCGGTCGAAGATCACACTGTACGGCACAAGCTCGTCCATCGATGTGCCACCCAGCGTCACGTACTCGATTTCGACCCCAGCGTCGCGCTTGGCGACTTCGGCGATGAAGGCCGGCGGAAAGGACCATTCCCGGCCGGTGAGCAGCCCGACTTTCAGCATACGCGATCCGAGTGAGCGGTGAACAGCACGATGTCGCGGAGCCCCGGAGGCCCGGAAGGAACGGGAAACGAGTAATGAGCAACGAGCAACGTTTTCCTCAGTCGTGTCCGCCGATGTACTTCACGACCATCTGGCGCCAGTACGGCCAGTCGTGCGACCAGCCGTCCCAGATGCGCAGCGCATTCCCGACGCCGCGGTCCCACAGTTTGCCGGAGAAATACTCGCTGTTGCCGCGCATCTGGTCGTCGCGTCCGATCGCGAGGATGATGTCCAGCCGCTGGAGGGCGGCGATCCGGTTGGCGTCCTGTTCATTCGGGAGAAACTCGGGCGGATTGAACGGATAGACCTCGCCGTCGGTGTACCCGTCCGTGATCTCGCGGATGTCGTACACACCGCTGAGCCCCACCGCGCGCCCCACCTCGAATGGATGCCGGAGGGCGAACGTCATGGCGTGGTACGCGCCGAAGCTCGCGCCGGTGGTGATGAGGAACGGATTCTGGTTGCGGCTGCGCGAGAACGGCAGCACCTCGTCGTGCAGGTAGCGGTCGTACCGGCCGTGATACCGCGCGCGGTCGGCCGGCTGCTTCCACTTGGCGTACCAGCTCTCGGCATCCACGCTGTCCACGCAGTAAAGCTGGAGCCAGCCGCGCTCGAGATGCTCGCCGAGCGCGCCCATCATCCCCTGGTCTTCCCACTCGAAGAACCGCCCCATCGAGCTCGGGAACACGAGCACGCGCGCGCCGGCATGCCCGAAGACCAGGAGGTCCATTTCGCGCTCGACTGCGGGACTGAACCAGCGGACGTGCTCACGATGCATGCGGACGACTCAGGTTGGAGGGAACAGGAATTTCAGCACGGCATGGATTCGGGCCGCCCAGCTCTGCTCATTATGCTCTCCACCCGGCGCTTCCAGATAGGCCAGATCCTCGCCCACGATCCAGCCTTTCGCAACCAGCGCATCACGCAGCGCGCGCGCGTCCGAAATCACCTTTTCGCCCTCCGCGGTGCCCGCGTCCAGCCAGATCCGGAGCGGCAGCTTTTTCGGCAGGGCCTCCACCCCGCGGAGGATCTCGCGGTCGCCCCACCACACGGATGGCGACATCACCGCCAGCCGACTGAACACCGTGGGGTAGCGAAGCCCGAGGTACATGGTGAGCAGCCCGCCAAGCGAGGATCCCCCGATGGCGGTGCTCGCGGCACTCGGCAGCGTCTTGTAGGTGAGGTCGATGAACGGCTTGAGCTCCTCAACCAGCATGCGGCCATAGTCATCCGCATGCCCGCCCCCGTCGGGGCTCGGCGTCGGCGTGTACTCGTCGATGCGGTGGACGCCGGTGTTGTAGATGCCCACGACGATCAGTGGCTCGATCTCGGCGCCGAGGATGAGCGCCTGCGCGGCCTCGTCCACCTGCCACTCCTCCCCGATCGACGTGGCCCGGTCGAACACGTTCTGGCCGTCGTGCAGATAGAGCACTGGATAGCGGTGCGACGATTGGGGATCGTAGCCCGGCGGCAGATAGACGATGATCGTGCGGTCGTGCTGGAGGTACCTCGAATGAAACCCCTCGTGGGTGCGCACGTCGCCCGTGAGCGTGTGCTCGCTGGCGGGGTGGGGGGCGTCGGACATGTCGGCGGGCCGGGTGCAAGGAGGAGACCAGTCGTGACGGTGGCCACCGCCGACGGCCACGCAATCTATCCACCGCGAGCCTCCCGTTCGTTATGGACGCTCGCCC
>JBBQDE010000136.1:0-7045 GCA_038319425.1 Gemmatimonadales bacterium | reverse complement strand
CCCAGATCTTCCGATCGTACGGATTCACCCACGCGAGCCCCTTCTTGTCGCGCCACACGCTGCCGTCCTGTTGCCGGATCGTGTGCTGGGGGTTGAGCCGCGCCGTCACCGAGTCCTTGAAGACGACGAGGCGCGCGATGGGCAGGATCTTGTGCGCGCGCAGCGTGTCGAGCAGCGCGGGCAGGTCGCGCACCACGCCCGAGGTACCGGCGTTCTTCGCCCACTCGGCATTTGCCGGCTTGTAGTTCAGCCCGAACTCGTCCTTCATGTCGATGACGAGCGCGTTGATCTCCGTTTCGTCGGCCATCTGGATCAGCCGCTTCATCTTCTTCGTGCTCTGGGCCGCGAAGCGGTTCACGTACAGCGCGCGAACTACCGGAAACTCCTTCTCCACGTCGATCCGGGCAGCCGGGTGCGAGACCGCCGGGGCGATGGTCGTGTCCGCCGGTGCCGCAACGCTACCGCTGCTCGTCTCCGTAGTGGGAACGGCCGGCGCGCTCGCGGTGCTCGAGTCGGGACGTCCAACCGAGCCGCCCTGGTCGCTCCTGTTGGCAGCATGCTCCGAGACCGCCGTACAGGCGGCAAAGGCGAGGACGGCGAGTGGCGCAACGGCGAAGAGCGAACGACGAACGAGCACGGGCGAATCCGGGAAGAGGGAAGATGAAATGTAGTGAGGTCGGACAGTCAGCATTGGCACCTTTCGCGCCGTCGGCGCGAAAGGAGTCGGCTGTATATTCCCCCATCATGCCCCGGCAGTTCCGCTTGCCCCGATTCTCCGCGCTGTTCACCCTCCTGGCCCTCCTGGCCTGCCGCGACTCACGGACCTCGGCTGCGCTTCCCGCGCCGCCGGCCGCCGAGTTCGTGCTCTCGGCGGGCGATTCGTCGTTCTGGGTATCGAGTGCGGGTGGACAGATCCGGATGCGCGGGGCGCCACTGGAGCTCGCGATCGCGGATGGACGCTTCTACGAGCTGTACGTCGCCGACGACGACCGCTCGTACGGCGATGCCGTCCTCGTCGGCCAGAAGGTCTACCGACGGGATCTCGTCACGGGCGATTCCGTGCTGCTGTACCAGGACACCGTCGTCTCGCACCTGGCGCGGCTGTACGGCCGCCTCCATCCCGGCGACGAGCCCCTCCGCCCGAACGACGAGCGGAACGAAGACCCGCTGTGGACGGCCACCTCCACCCTCGCGCTCGACGAGGTGGCCGGGCCGTTCGTGTCCTACTCCCTGCACACCGACGTGGAGCGCGACGACGCACCACTCTGGCATACCAGCCGGCGGGGGGTGCTCGACATCCGGACCGGCCGCCCCGCGACGCTCGCCGCCATCACCGGAAAGGCGCAGGCCGCGGTGGAGCGGGCGAGAACTCGCGTGCTACGCTCCACCCTCGACTCGGTGCGCGCCAGCCGCGACGCGCGTGGAGAGCGCGCCGCGGCCATGCTGTCGTACTACCAGCTCGACCCGGCCAGCTTCTCCGTCACCACGCTCGACGGCGCGCCGGCCGTGGCGTATGCCGTCCCCGGTGCTGGCGGCGGCGATGCGGGCCCTCTGCTCGCGCTGGCGCCCATCCCGATCGGGGAGCCCGCCTGGTGGATCGATGCCGCATCCACGCTGCCCGTCTCCTCGGTCGATGGAGGGCGCGACGTGTGGCGCCACGCCGGCTATGAAGTCGTCGTGCGGTACGACTCCGTGAACGGTGCGGGAGAGCTCAGCCTTCGCGACAGCACGTCGCGCGAATGGTCGCTCGGCCGCGTCCCCTCGCCCGCCACGCGGATCCTCTGGCTTGACCGCCCGCCACTGGACTCGATCGGCCGCCGCGCGCTCGACCGCGCGTTCGACGAGTCGTCCCTCTACGACGAGACGGTCCGCACCGCGGCGTTTCGGTCGCACGCCCCGCGGCGATACCACGCGCCGCGCGTGGCGCGTCATCCCCTCCCGCGCAGCGCGTCCCACACCTCCGGGCGGGCGGGCCGCGCATGACACGGGCAGACGGGAAGGGTGCCGCGCATCCCAAGACACCCGCGGGGTCGGAGGCCATCGTCGCCGACCTGATGATGCCGCATCAGGCCAACGGCCTGAACCGCCCGTCGGTATTCGGCGGCGTGATCATGAGCATGGTGGACCGCTGCGCCGCGCTGAGCGCCATGCGTCACAGCGGCGGCCAGTGCACCACGCTCTCGATCGATCGCATCCTGTTCAAGGAACCGATTCGTGTGGGCGAGCTCGTGGAAGTCCGCTCGCGTGTCGTCCACGTCGGTCGTTCGTCGATGTCGGTGATCGCCGATGTGTACGCCGAGGACATCGCCAGCGGCGTGCGACGGCACACGAACGAATGCTGGCTCACCTTCGTCCACCTGGACGAGGCAGGCCGGCCCACACCGGTGCCACGATTGATGCTCGAGACGGCGGCGGACCAGCGGATGAACGAGCTGGCCCAGCACCGGCGCGACTCGCTTCTGGCCGAGAAGCGCTGACCAGCACAAGCCCACACCAGTTCGACGTCCCTTCACCCGCGGTTAGATTCCCGTATGCAGCTCTTCACCGTCGACCATGCCAACCGCACGCTGCCACTCGTGCGCCGGATCATCGAGGACGTCGTGCGCGAGCATCGGCGGTGGCAGGAAGCGATCGTCGAGCTTGACCTGCTCGTCTCCGGCGTTCGCGCCGACCTGCCCGATTCCCGCGCCGTGGCGCTTGAGCGGGAGATCCAGGGCATCGCGCGCGAGATCGACCAGTTCCAGGCGGAGCTCGAGTCGCTCGGCATCCAGCTGAAGGATCGCCGCATCGGGCTCATCGACTTTCCCAGCGAGATGGATGGACGCCGTGTCCTCCTCTGCTGGCGGCTGGGCGAAGCGTCCGTGCAGTACTGGCACGACGAGAACACCGGGTATGCCGGCCGCCAGCCTCTCTCGCCGACGCTCGTCGGCTGATCACCCCGCCCCCGACCGATGAAGACCTACCGATCCGCTGACGGCACCACCTGGAACGTCATCGTGCAGTCGCCGGGCTCCAGCAATGCGATGGTCGTCTTCCGCCACCCCGACGGCCAGAGCTCGCGGCTCGACCGCTACAACTGGTACATCAGCAATGGTCCGGAGTCGCGCAGCGTCACGTCGCGGCTGGTGCCGGACAAGGTGCTGGAGCACCTGAACGCGACGGAGCTCGCCGTGCTGTTCCGCCGATCGATGCCGGTGAGCCGGCCGGATCCGCTGGCACGGCGTTAACGGTGTTGACGGCGTTGGCCACGCGTTCGTCGACGCGTTGGTCGGCACGCAGGTTGTACAGGGTATCGGGTCGTCGGTACCGGGGACGCAGTATGGCGGGTCGAGCTCTGACGGAGGCGTACCGCGTACTCAGTACCTTGTACGCTGTACCTTTTACAACCGGCGCCGCGCCGTTCCAATCGGCGTTGGACACGCCGTTCAAGCAGCTCGAGTCAGAGCGCGTCTCCGTTCAGAGCGCGTCTTGGTTCAGACCGCGTCGCGGTACGGAATCTCCATCTCCATCCCGTCCTTGCCGACCACTGTCCGTTCGAACACCTCCCGCGCTTCCCGCCCCAGATCCGACGCGTCACGCGAGTAGCGCGCGGAGAAATGCATCAGCAGGAGTGAGCGCACCTCCGCCTCCGCCGCCACCGTCGCCGCTTCGCGCGCCGTTGAGTGGCCGGTTTCGACGGCGCGCGCCGCTTCTTCATCGCCGAACGTCGCCTCGTGCACCAGCAGATCCGCGCCGCGCGCCGCGTGCACGGTGGCCGCGCAGGGCCGGGTGTCACCCGTGACGACGACCTTTCGGCCGGGACGCGGCGCGCCCACCAGCATCGAGGGGTCGATCACGCGCCCGTCCGCGAGCGTGACCGGGCGGCCACGATGGATCTCGCCCCACAGCGGCCCCTCAGGAATCCCGAGCTCGCGCGCGAGGTCGGGGTTGAAGCGTCCCTTCCGATCCTCCTCCACCAGCGCGTAGCCGAGCGAGCGCGAGCCGCGGTGATCGACCGCGAACGGCACGATCGCATAGCCCTTCCGCTCCACGCGCGCGTCGGGGTCCAGCTCGATGATCTCCACCGGAAAGGTGATGCGATCCATGCCGAATTCCGCGGCCCGCTTCAGCGTGCGCGACCCCCCGCGCGGACCCCACAAGCGCAGCGCCTCGGTCCTCCCCTGCAGCGCCATCGTGCGCAGCAATCCGATCAGGCCGATCACGTGGTCCGCATGGAAGTGGGTGAAGAAGATGTCGTGCAGCCCGAACGCGACACCGTAGCGCATCATCTGCCGCTGCGTGCCTTCGCCGCAGTCGAACAGCAGCGTCTCGCCTTCGCGGACGATCGCGAGCGACGCGACGTTGCGCTCCACGGTGGGGCGCGACGCGGAAGTGCCGAGGAGGCGCAGGGCGAGCGACATGGCGGGGGAATATACTCGTCCGCGGCGAGCGTTCCCCACGGCATCGCGGCGCTCACGCGGCTGCGCCGGCGGCGTCCGCACTTTGCACCGAGCGCCCGAAATGGTTACATCATCATGGAGGGCGGCGCCTCTCGGCGAGTTGTCGGTGCGCCGTCCAGTCGAAAGATCACGGATTGTCGCGAAACCGTGGCGAGGCGCAGTTATCCACGTTCGGCTGGAAACACACGGAGAATCCTGATCCGCATGCGCATTGCAAGCACATCGGTCCGCAGTTTGCACAGGGAGTTCAGCGTGTCGCGGCCCCGCGGGGCCGAGCGGTTGGCGCCAGACCGGGAAATGATCCGGGCGCCGCACCGGGCAGGGGCCCAACACTTCCAGGAGGAGCAGTAATGGCGATCAGACCGAATGGCGAAGAGCGCGGCTTCGGCGCCGATAGGGAACGGCAGCGCGAAGTCGCGAGCGAGGGCGGACGCTCCGCCCGTTCGTCCAATGGCGACGGCGGCACTGACGACACGTCCGAGAACGGCTCCGCGCGCACCCGCAGCAACCGCGGCTTCGCGTCGATGGACCGGAGCAAGCAGAAGGAGATCGCCAGTAAGGGCGGTCGCGCCGCTCACCAGAAGGGAACGGCCCACGAGTTCGACTCGAGCGAAGCGCGCGCCGCAGGCCGGAAGGGCGGCGTGACCGTGAGCCGGAACCGCGAGCACATGGCGGCCATCGGTCGTCGTGGCGGCGAAGCGCGTGGCGCCAATCGCGCCGCACGCCTTCAGCAGAGCTCCGATTCCGCGCTGAATGCCACGGCGGGCAGCGGCCAGGCGAGCGCACAACGCTTCCAGGGCGATCGCGAAGTCGGCGTCGGCACGAATGGAGAGCAGCCGTCATCCACCACCGGCACGCCGGGAACGGCGCGCCAGAGCGGCAACTCGCTTGGCGGAGAGCGCAGCACTGGCGCCGCGGGCACGGAACGGAACGTCGAACGGCCATAGCGCCGCGTTAGTGCGCGCGGCCGCGGCGGGACTCGCGGCAAAACGAGGCACCGGGACAGGCAACGACGCCAGTCCCGGTGCCTTTCTTGTGCCGCTCAGCTGAACGAGCCGGGACCATCGACGATGGCGCGCCATCGTGCGTCGTCGATGTTCCCACCGCTCAACACCACGACCACGGGCGGAACGAGCGCGCTGATGCGGTGATGCAGCAATGCAGCGACTCCCACCGCGCCCGAGCCTTCTACCCGCATGTCGTGCTCGTGCGAGAGCCACGCGATGGCGGCCGCAATTTCCTGCTCCGTGACCGTCACGATGTCGTCGAGCGCCGCCTTGCCGATGGCGAAGCCCTCGTCGTCGATCTGGCCGGCGAGGCCGTCGGCGAGTGTCGGCGGCACGGGGACGTCCACGCGGCGTCCCGCCGCGAGCGACGCCGCCATCGCGTTCGTCTTCGCCCCCTGTGCACCGACCAGCCGAACCGACGGCGCGACCGCCCGAACGAGCGCCGCGACCCCGCCGATGAGGCCACCGCCGCCCACCGGCACGATGATGGTGGCCACGCGCGGCCGGTCCTCGAGGATCTCGAGCCCGACGGTGCCCTGACCGGCGAGCAGCGCCGCGCCAGCGCACGGATGCACGAACGTGATCGCCCGGTCGCGCGCGCAGGCTTCGGCGGCGCGGTGCGCCGCGTCGTAGTCGGGCTGGGTCGCATCGACTTCGCCGCCGAGGGCCGCAATGCCGTCGCGCTTCACGCCGGGAGCGGAGGCCGGCACGAAGATCGTCGCGTGCACGCCAAGCCGCCGAGCGGACCACGCGAGCCCGAGGCCGTGATTGCCGGCGGACGACGCGACGACACCGCGCGCCCGCTCGTCGCCGGACAGCGAGGCGAGCGCGTTGTAGGCGCCTCGAACCTTAAACGAGCCGGTTCGCTGGCGCTGCTCGCACTTGAGATGGACCTCGACCCCGGCGCGACCGGAGAGCGACGCGGACGGGACGAGTGGCGTGCGGTCGATCACCCCGCGAAGGCGATGACCCGCGGCGAGGACGTCGGAGGCGGAAGGAAGCACCATCAAAGCTGCCGCGCGCACCGTGAGGCGGGTACCCCTTGGTGCGCGCTCGCGGCGCGTGCCGCGCTTACGCCAGCGCCAGCTGCGCCTCGCCCGACCACCGTGTGATGTAGTCCCCCACGTCGTACTTCGCGTGCGCGCGCTGGAGCGACATCGGCCGGATCGTCCCCCACACCGGCCGCGACGCGAAGGGGCGATCGAACTTGCCGAAGCACCACTGGATCCCGGCGAAGCTGTTCGGGTCTCGGCCGTCCAAGCCGTACTTGTTGTTCAGGTGGATGAGCCACGCGAGCGCCAGTTCGTAGCTGGGCGCCCAGGTGATCACCGACTTGCCCCACAGCATGCGCACCACGTTGTGCATCTGTCCCGTTTCCCGCAGCTCGCGCTGGCCCGCGTTCCAGATCGGGTCGTGCGTGGCGGCGTTTTCGAGCTCGTCGAGCGTGTAGGTCACTTCGCGCTCGTCGCCATCATGCGCGCGCATGGAGCGCTGCACCCAATCGGGCAGCGCCGACAGCGATCCGTGATTGGCGTTGCGGAGGCAGAAGTTGAGCGAGAGCTCGCGCCACGTGAGCATCTCGTTCAGGAACGCCTCGCT
>JBBQDE010000135.1:0-7053 GCA_038319425.1 Gemmatimonadales bacterium | reverse complement strand
CATGTAGAACTGCTCGTACGTGCGCGACCATTGCGCGCGCGCAGACGCCGGCGCGGCCAGCGCGGCCAGCGCCAGCGCGGTGGCGAGCGTGATTCGATGGGTCGTCATTCTGCTGCCCTCCATGCTCCACCTCCAAAACGGCGCCGCGGAATTCGGGCACCGGTGTGAGGTCCGTGCCGCATCGCGCGGCAGCGAACCGACTGGCTTCTCTGTGTCAAGCTGCTTTGCCATCTGATCAGCGGCCGGTCGGCAGGAGGGACGCGATGCTGAAGCCATAGGCGCTGCCAAACGTCACGTACCAGCCGCGCGCGTCGCCGTTGAGCTTGCGGCCCACGCCCGCGTCGAGCGCGAGCGTCGGGCTCACCTGGTGGCGCACCCCGACTCCCGTGTTGTACTCGACCGCCTCACCGTCGATCATCGGCTTCCGCCCGTAAAACTCGGCGGTGAGCAGCGTGGATCGCAGCGGAAAGGTCTTGTCGATCGCTCCTCCAATCAGCCATCGGGACAATTCGCTCGCGCCGGCGTCGCCCGCGGCCCCGGCAGCGAGCGACGAGCCTGGCGTAAACGACACGTTCAGGTGCACTCGTGCCGGGACATACGTGCGGGTGGCCATCGCCGTCACGGTCGCGAAGCCGCGCTTGGGCGCCAGCTTTCCCACCGGCGCCAGCAGGTCGGCACGCAGACCGAGCGCCGGCCATCCCTCCGTTTCGGCGTTGAGGTTGTGCATCACTGAAAGGTCCAGCCCCGCGATCCCCGACTGGTGCACCGCGCCCACCTCGCGATATGCCAGCGGCAGCCCGACCTCGACCTGGGTGCGCGGGAGGATCCCATACGCGAGTTCGGGGTCGAGGCCCCAGTTGTAGACGCCGCCCTGTTCACGCTCGAGGCGCACCGGGGCCAGCTTCAGCTCCAGTGCATATCGTTCGGTCACGTAGGCATCCTCGATCCGGACGGGCCGGCCGCGGTCGGTGTTGTAATAGTCGGTCTGCGCGGACACGCGTGGCGCGGCGAAGGCCGCGATGCCGAGCGCGAGCATTGTCGCGCGCATCGCGCGTCGTCGTATGTCGATCATCGAGTGCAAGCGTACGGGCACGGCTGATCCCTCTGGTTGAAAGTGCCGGAACGACCGGCTGGCGGTCGCGGCAGCGGCAGTATTTTATTGAGCATAAAGTGCTCCAGCGTGCCGCGCTCGCTGCTCAGTCTCGTACCCCATCCGACGCGCATCGTTCGTCTATCGCCCCGTGTGCGGACACGGGGCGCCGGCCGGGTGCGAGTGCCACCCGAGACAGAACAGGTGGCTGAACGGCGACTCGCCCACATGCCGGCAATGCGTCGTGGCGTGCCCCTGCATGCCGGCATCACTCACCGTCGCCGCGGGGAGCGGGTGCGCCATCACCAAGCCCGAGATCCAGACGGCAACGAGCACCGCGCCCGCTGCACCCAGCGAGCGTCGCGTCACGTGGGTGCCGACCGCGGCGTCCTCGCCAGCCAACCGCCGCACTCGCCGCTCGAGCAGATCGACCCGCGCGAACGGCTCGAACGGGGTGAAGCCGGCGGCGGCGCCAGTGGGAAATGGCACGATGCCCGTCATGAATCGCCGCGACGTCGCCCACTGCGCCAGCACGAGGATCGCCGACGCGAGTGCGAGCGGCGCGCCCGACGATACGGAGGCATCATCGGCGTCGATCTCCGCTTCATCGGTCAGGTCGTCCGCGAGCTTCCGCAGCGCCGGGATGTAGAACAGCGTGCAGGCGAGGAATCGGAGCAGGGTGAGTCGCACCGGGTCGCGCCGCACGGCATGCGCCCGCTCGTGCGCCAATACCGCCGACAGTTGTTCGGCATCGAGCACTTCGGGGAGCAATGCGGCCACGTAGACGTTCGGGCGCCAGAAGCCGGCCGTGAACGCCGGGTTCGGCAGCCCCTCCACCACGCGAACCCGTTCGAGCGAGAGTCCGATTCGAGTCGCCGCCGCGCCGATCGGATCGCGCGGCGAAGGCACCCGCATGTCCAGCGCGCGCAGCGCGCGGGCAAGGCCCGACCAGGCCCGCACACGGTCCCACAACGCGTAGGCGAGGCCGGCCAGCAGCAGTGCGTGGAACAACAGATGGACCGGCGCCAACAGCAGATGCAGCGCGATGAGACAGAGGTTCGCGATGTGGTCGTGACCGGCGAGCATGGCATCGGCGCGCGTCGCCAGGTGATGGCCGAACACCGGACTGGTGCTGACCACGATCAGCGTGCCGACACCGAGCAGCAGCGTGCGGCGTCGCGCCTGCTCACGTGCAGGAACGGTGATGGCGAGATGGCCCAGCGGCGTCACGGCGCGGTCTCCACGTGCCCTACTTCCCGCCCTCGGTCCCGCGCTCCTTCAGCTTGCGGCGCACGAGACGCCCCAGCTCGGCCAGCTGCTCCGGGTCGCGCTCGGCGAGCACGTCCACGAGGGACGCGGCCACGGCGGTCGAGCCGAGCTCGATGATCCGCTGCACGACGTGCCGTGACGCGCGCGTGCTGAACTCCTCGCGCGACACCGTCGCCGAGTAGTGAAAGATGTCGGCGTCCTTCGCGCGGCGCAGGATCCCCTTCTCCACCAAGCGGTTTGCGACGGTCACGGTGGTGATGTACACGACGTCGTGGGTGCGCGCGACGCGATCGTGAAGCTCGCGGGCCGTCGCCGGTCGCTTCGCCGCCCATGCCGCCTCGAGCACTCGGTGCTCCAGGTCGCCGAGGAGCATGCCGGCGCCCGCAGCGGAGAGCCGGACCGTGTCCTGGAGCCGCATCCCAGTCTGGCGCGGCTTCTTGCGATCCGGCGTCATGGCGTCTCTGTCGTGAAGATTGGCTTTTCGGGAACGAGCAACGGCTGCTCTGCCGGGGGGGGGGGCGCACCCACGCCTCGTGCTTTTCATTGAATCATACGTCGTACTTTACACCCCGTAAAGTGCGAGGGCTACCGGCTGTGCTTGTAGAGCAGGTCCACGAGCTCGTCGTACATCGGCTCGGCACGGTCCGGCCCCGCCTTGATGGCGGCGGTGGCGCAGTGCTTCAGGTGGTTCCGCATCAGCTCCCGCCCCACCGAGCGCAGCGCCTCGTGCACCGAGGAGATCTGGGTCATGATGTCCGCGCAGTAGCGGTCGTCGTCCACCATCTTCTGCAGCCCGCGCACCTGCCCCTCGATGCGGCGGAGCCGCTTCACGTGGCGCACCTTCGCGTCGGGATCCACCGCGACGGCCTTGCGCCCGCCGTCGGATTCGGCCGGCATCGCGCACCCGCACTCGATCACGGGGAGCACGGCGGCGGAAACCTCCGACCGGTCCCGCTTCCCTTTCGTTGCTGGCGTCATTTCCCTGGTCTCCTGTGTCGCCACGCACGCCCGTACAGCGTCGAGCGGTCCGTCGGATTTCATGCGATGCGGGCGCCCCGCAACCGGAGGCTGTTCGTCACCACGCTCACGGAGCTGAACGCCATCGCCGCGCTGGCGAGAATGGGGCTCAGGAGCAGGCCGAACGCCGGATACAGCACCCCCGCGGCCACCGGGATGCCGATCACGTTGTAGATGAAGGCCCAGAACAGGTTCTGCTTCATCGTCTTCATCGTTCGGCGCGACAGCGCGATCGCCTGCGGCACGCTGCGGAGGTCGCCGCGCATGAGCACCACGTCCGCCGCGTCGATGGCGATGTCGGTGCCGGTGCCCATCGCGATGCCGACGCTTTGTGCCATCGCCGCCGCGTCGTTGATGCCGTCGCCGACCATGGCGACGACGCGCCCCTCGCCCTGGAGCCGCTTGATCTCGGTCACCTTGCCGTCGGGCAGGACCCCGGCCACCACGCGGTCGATGCCGGCCTGCCGCGCGATGGCCTGCGCGGTTGCCGCGTTGTCGCCCGTGAGCATTACCACCTCGAGCCCCATCGCGTGCAGCCGAGCGATCGCGTCTCGGGACGTCTCCTTGATCGGATCGGCCACGGCGATGAGGGCGCTCAGCGCGCCGTCCACCGCGACGTACATCGGGGTTCTGGCATCGGCGGCCAGCGCGTCCGCGCGCGCGCGCAGCGTGGCGACGTCGATGCTGTTGTCCGTCATGATCAGCTCGTTGCCGACGACGAGCGTGTGGCCCTGCACCGTGCCGGTGGCGCCGCGCCCGCTCACCGCCTTGAACTGGTCCGGGGAGCCGAGGGTGAGCCCGCGCCCACGGGCGTAGCGCACGATGCCGTCTGCCAGCGGGTGCTCGCTCATCGTCTCCAGGCTCGCCACCATTGCGATCAGCTCGTCGTCCGTGAGCGGCGCACCGGTGGCGCGCACGACATCCGTGACGGTGGGACGCCCTTCGGTGACGGTACCGGTCTTGTCGAGGGCGACGGTGGTGACGGTGCCCACCTCCTGCAGCACCTGCCCCCCCTTGATGAGGATGCCCAGCTCCGCACCCTTCCCCGTCGCCACCATCACGGCGGTCGGCACGGCCAGCCCCATCGCGCATGGACAGGCGATGATCAGCACCGCCACCGCCGCGGCAAAGGCGCGCACCGCCGGTGCGGCGAGGCCCGCGACGTCGCCGGCCACGAACCAGGTGACGAAGGTGAGGATCGCGAGCGAGATCACGACCGGCACGAAGATCCCGCTCACGCGATCGGCGAGCCCCTGGATCGGGGCGCGCGAGCCCTGCGCATCGCGCATCAGCCGGACGATCTGCGCCAGCATGCTGTCCTCGCCGAGCGTCGTCGCACGGTAGCGCAGCGCACCGGTGCGGTTGATCGTGCCCCCGATCACGCGATCGCCGGGATGCTTCTCGACGGGGAAGGACTCGCCCGTCAGCATCGACTCGTCCACCGCGCTCTCTCCGGCGATCACGTCGCCGTCCACCGGCAGGCGCTCGCCTGGTCGCACGATCACCACGTCGGCGGCCCGCACATCAGCGATCGGCACGTCGGCTTCCTGCTCGCCCGCGGCGGTCGAGCGAACGACGCGCGCTGTCTTCGGCTGGAGGTTCGCCAGCGCGCGCAACGCCGACGACGTCTGCTTTTTCGCCCGCGCCTCGAACGCGTTGCCCGTAAGGATCAGCGCGATGATGATGATGACTGCTTCGTAGTAGACGTCGGGGGCGAGGCCGTTGCGCGTGAAGAGTTGCGGCGTGACGGTCGCGACGACCGAATACAGGAACGCCGCGCCCGTGCCCACCGCGATGAGCGTGTTCATGTCGGCCGAGTGGTGCCGGAAGCCGACCCACGCCCGTGTATAGAAGTGCCGGCCGGCCCACGACATCACCGCCAGCGTCGTGACGAGCAGCGTCCAGGTGATCGCCTGCACGGGCACGTCGTAGAGCCACGGCAGCATGGCGTGGTGTATCGGCTCGAGCACACGCGTCGACCATCGCATGAACGGATCGGCGACCGCGGCACCGCTCTCGTGCGCGGCCATCGCGAGCCGGCTCATGAGCGGCATCGACACGATCATCGCGATCGCGCCGACGATGCCGCTCACGATCGCCTTCCGGCGCAGGTCGACGAACTCCTCGGTCTGGGCGACGTCTCGCGCTGTCTGCTCCTCGAACGCCGTGCGACCCGCCACCGGGAGCTCGGCGCCGTAACCCGTGGAGCGGATGCTCTCGACCAGGGCGTCCGGCTGCACGGCGCTCGGATCGTACGTCACGGTGGCGCTGCCCATCATCAGGTTCACCGAGGCGTCGGAGACGCCCGGCACCTTGTTGAGCGTTCGCTGCACGCGGCTCTGACACGCGGCGCACGTCATCCCCGACACCGGGATGACGATCTTCTCGCCTGCCACCACCATCTCGGCGGGCGCCGGCAGCTCGGGATGAGTGGTGTGCGTTGAGGTCATGGCGGTCACTCGACGACGAGGCGTCCGTGCAGCATGCCCATGCCGCAGGTGAACTCGTAGGTGCCGGGTGCGGATGGCGTGATCTCGACGATGGTCTTCTGGTTCTCGGGCAGGAACCGACGCACCCCGAAATCGGGGAACACCACTTCCTCCGAGCAGCTCGAGCTCTCCTGGCGGTCGAACACGAGGCGTACCGGCTTCCCGGCGACGGCGCGAATCGTGGACGGCGTATAGCCGCCGCGCACGGTGATGGCGACCTCCTGCGCACCACCAGCGCCAGTCCTCGCGGCGGTCGCGTGAACCAGACCACGCTCAGCCAGGAAGAAGTACCAGTTCACCCAGGCAACAGCGCCCAGTCCCGCGGCGGCGACGATCCAGTCGATGGAGTTCATGTGTGTGTCCTTTCGTGAGCCTCCGCGCGCGACTGCGGGGGACATTGAACTGAAGTTCAGGAACGGCCGAGCTGGTGCACCGTTGGTGTGCTGCAGCACGACGCGGGCGCCGCGGCGCGAATGCCGGGCGCGCTCGCCGACGCCGCGTAGCCGGCCTCACGAATTGCGTGCAGGGCGTCGGACGTGACCTGCTCGGCCGAACCGGTTCCGATCGCGAAGCTCGCCGCGCCGATCGAGACCGTCGCGTCGGTTACGCCTGGCACCGCGTCGAGCGCCTTTCGGACCGAGGCGACACAGTGGCCGCAGCTCATGCCGTCGATGGCGAGGGTGACGTGTTCGGAGGTTGGCATTCGTGTCTCCCGTCTGAGGTGTTCCCAGGCGATACCCCTGGTGGGTATGAGTGTATATACCCCCACCCCCTATGTCAACCTCTTGGCTCAAACGGCCCGCGCGGGCTCGACAGACATGCGACGCCCTAATGCACCACGGGCTGCCCGAGAGGGGCAGCCCGCGGTCGTGATCCGTCCACGACGAAGGTCAGTTGCAGCAGCACGCTCCGCAACATGGACCGCTGTCGCATCCACAGGAGCAGGATGGACAATCGCAGCAGCAGGCGTCGGGCTTGGTGGTGTTCATGTTCGTCTCCCTTGAGATGCGGGTCTCGGAACGGTCGTCCGCGTCCATGGCGAAATAGGTGGGCGATCGCTCCTCATATAACTTGCACCTTGAAGCGACTACAGGGTCAACCCCGTCCAAAGGCTGGCAATGAAACGCGGAAGCGAGAGGCAATCGGAAGACGCGCGCGAGTTCCTCGCCGGCAGGGAAGTCACGATCG
>JBBQDE010000134.1:0-7069 GCA_038319425.1 Gemmatimonadales bacterium | reverse complement strand
GGGTGGACTTCGGCCAGTTTCTCACGGGATTCGCCGACATGGTGCGCTCCCAGCTCGCGGTGGCGCTTGGCGGCACGCCGCCCGAAGTGAGCGAGCGGGTCCGCGAGGCGCTCGCGACCCGCCGCGAGGCGTTCACCGCCGGCGACCTGCTGCGCATGCTCCAGGCGATCACGGAACTGGAGCCGCGCTTCCGGAAGAGCGGCCAGCAGCAGCTGCTGCTGGAGGCGCTGCTCGTGCGCTTTGCCCTGCTCGACCGAACGGTGTCGCTCGAGGCGCTGCTGCGCGGGCTCGGCGGCGGCGGGAACACGGGGATCAGCGGGCCGACGGACGAGCCCTCGGCCACCCGGCGAGCGACGCCAGTGGCCGCACCGGGCGCCTCGGCGAGCGGACGCGCTCCGAGTGCGCCGAGCGACGCGCCCGGCATGCGTCACGTGGTGCGCGATGCCGATCGTGGCGCGCCGGTCCCGGCGTCTGCCGCGCCGGTGACGTCTGCGACGTCACCGGCGGTCACGAAGGGAGAAACCGTCGCCGCGCCACCGATCCCTCACGTCATGCCGGCCACCGACGCGCCGCCCGACGTCATCCGCATCGTGGAGCGATGGGAGGAGCTCGTGCTCGCGCTGCGCGCCGCCGGCAAGGGCGTGGCCGCCACTGCGCTCGAGCATGCGGCACCCGTCGCGGTGAACGCCCGCGGCGATGTGTCCATCGCGCTCGATGAGACGAATCCCATCTACGAGCAGGCGCTCGAGGCGGTGAAGGGCGAGCTCGTCACGCTGCTGCGTCGATGGTTCGGCGGCGTGCAGCGGGTGGTCGTTCGTCCGGCCGAGGGTGCGCGCACGCCACCAGCGCGCCTCACCGACGCGATGGCCCGCACCGAGCGACTCACGTCACTTCGCCGCCGCGATCCCGTGCTCGGCGCGGCGATCGATGCGCTCGATCTCGACCTCGCGGATTGACGCACCTCCGCTGGCGACGCGCGGCTCGCTTGCCCCCGTCGTGCGCCGCGGCGTAGCTTTCCCTCTCTCGAACCCGTTGCGAGCCGATGGCAGATTTCATGAAGATCCTGCAGCAAGCGCAGGAGATGCAGGGCAAGTTCCAGCAGGTGCAGGAGGAGCTGCAGCAGCAGACGGTGACGGCGTCGGCGGGCGGCGGCATGGTCACGGTGGAGGCGAACGGCCAGGGCACCGTGCGGTCGATCAAGATCGATCCGAGTGTCGTGAGTCGGGCCGACGTGGAGATGCTCGAGGATCTGGTGCTGGTCGCCGTCACCGAGGTGCAGAAGAAGGCACAGGCGGCCGCACAGGCGGAGATGGGCAAGCTCACGGGCGGGCTCAACCTTCCGTTCAAGCTCCCGTTCTAGCGGCGGCCGAGCCACGTGTCGGCGATCGACGAATTGACGGGTGAGCTGGCGCGCCTTCCCGGCATCGGGCGGAAGACCGCGCTCCGACTCACCTACCATCTGCTCAAGCAGCCGCCGGAGCAGAGCCGCCGCCTGGCGGACGCGCTGCGGACGCTCTCCGACAAGGTCCGCCCCTGCACCCGATGCTTCAACCTGACCGAGGAGGAGCTGTGCGTGATCTGCCGGGATCCACGCCGCGACCCGGCCCTGATCTGCGCGGTGGAAGAAGCGGCGGACATCGGCGCCATCGAGCGCGCCGGTGAGTATCGCGGCCAGTACCACGTGCTTGGCGGACGGCTCTCGCCCCTCGATGGCGTGACACCGGACGACCTGACGATCCCGCAGCTCGTGCACCGCATCGCCAGCGGCGGCGTGCGCGAGGTCATCCTCGCCACCAATCCGAGCCTCGAAGGAGAAGCCACGGCCTTGTACGTCCAGCGCCAGCTCGCGGGCTACCCGCTTAGTGTCACCCGCATCGCCCGGGGACTCCCCGTGGGCGGAGATCTCGAGTACGCCGACGGCGTGACGATCGCCCAGGCCCTCTCGGCGCGGAGGGCGATGTGACCGGGATCGGGCACGCCCGATTCGCCGCATTCGGATTCGTCGGTGGCGTAGCAGCGGGTCTGCTCGTCTGGTCAACACAGGTGGAGCGCAGCCGGCGGGAGCTCTTCAACCGCTCGCCGCTGCGGCGCTTCGCCGCGCTTGGGTTCCTGTCCGGACGGCCCGGGCTGGAGACGGCGCGACTCCTGGCGGACTATGTGAATTGGGAGACGCGGCCGACGCTGCGCCGCCGCGGGCAGCTGATGCTGCGGCGCATGGAAGCTTACCTCGACTAGGTTACCATCCTCATGGCAGTCGGCAGCGCGAGCTGGTCGTTCACGGAAGACGACTTTGCCGCCATCACACAGTCGCTCCAGCGGTTCCTGCACGAGGCCAACGCGCGGTGCGCGCTGCTCGTGGACCGCAGCGGGCAGCTCGTGGCGACGGTCGGGGAGCAGCCGAAGTTCGACCCGACGGCGTTCGCGACGCTGACCGCGGCGGACTTCAGTGCCAACGACCAGCTCGCGAAGCTGATCGGCGAGACCGACTTCAACTCCCGGGTCCATCAGGGGGAGAAGGAATCGATGTACCTGGCCGACGTGGCGCGGCGAGTGATCCTGGTGGTGCTGTTCGACAATCGCACGACGCTCGGCCTGGTACGCCTCAAGATGAAGCAGACCGTGGACGAACTGACGAAGCTGTTCGAACAGGTGTTCGCGCGCCCTGCGCAGGGACAGGGCGGCGCCCCCGGCCTCCTGGCCGGTGCGGACGACGAGATCGACAAGCTGTTCCAGTAAGAGGAGACGACAGCCATGTCGATGATCAACTACGCGTCCCGCGAGATCAACTGCAAGATCGTGTATTACGGCTCGGGATTGGGCGGCAAGACCACGAACCTCGAGCACATCTACGGCAAGGTGCAGCCCGACACGCGGGGCAAGCTCATCTCGCTCGCCACCGAGACCGAGCGCACCCTGTTCTTCGACTTCCTGCCGGTGGACCTCGGAACGATCCGTGGCTTCAAGACGCGGTTCCACCTCTACACGGTTCCCGGGCAGGTGTACTACAACGCCAGCCGGAAGCTGATCCTCAAGGGCGTGGACGGCATCGTCTTCGTGGCCGACTCGCAGGTGGAGCGCACGGAGGCCAATCAGGAAGCCATGCAGAACCTGTACGACAACATGGCCGAATACGGATACGACCTCACGAAGATGCCGTTCGTGATCCAGTACAACAAACGCGACCTGCCGAACGCCGCACCGGTGCGAGAGCTCCAGGCGGCGCTCAACCCGGGGTGGGAGGTCACGGAGTCGTCGCGCCAGCGCGTGACGCCCGATGCCTCCCACGCCGGCGAGAATCTCGTGGAGCAGCTGTCCACCGGCGAATGGGTGGAACACGCGCCATATTTCGAGGCGGTGGCCGTCACCGGCGACGGCGTGTTCGAAACGCTGCGCGCCGTGAGCAAGCTGGTACTCAAGTCGCTCGCCTGACTCTCGCGTGAATCTCCCGAACGCCGTCACCGCCGGACGCATCGCCGTCACGCCGCTCATCGCGTGGCTGCCGCTCGCTCCGTCGACGGCGCTGCGGCTGATGGCGTTCGCGCTGTTCGTGGTCGCGGCCGTCACCGATTACGTGGACGGGCGGCTGGCGCGATCGCGCAAGGAGGAGACGGACCTCGGGCGGCTCCTCGATCCGCTCGCCGACAAGCTGCTGCTCGTCGCGACGATCCTCCCGATGTTCCTGCTGATGCGGCCCGGGGCCCACTCGACTGAACCGTGGCCGGCGAAGGCCCTGGAGAACGCGCTGCCCTTCCGGACGCCGTTCGCCGACGTACCGCTCGCGTGGTGGATCGTGGCCGTCGTGCTCGGCCGCGAGCTGTTCATGACGATCTTCCGCCAGGCAGCCGCGCGTCGCGGTGTGGTGATTTCGGCGATCGGGCCGGCGAAGTGGAAGACCGGCTTCCAGTCGGTCTGGGTCGGTGCGGCGTACTTCTGGTTCTTCGCGGCCACGCTCGCGGCGGCGCACCAGTGGGACATGCCGTCGTGGACCGCGTTCGCCTATTTCAACGGCATCGTCGGCGTCGGGGCCATGGCGGGCGCGCTCGTGCTCACCCTCTATTCCTTCGTGCTGTACATCCGCACCTACGGGCGCCTGTTCATCGGCACGCCCGTCCGCGGTCGGAGCTAGGCGGCGCGGCCGCCATGCGCATCGAGGTCGTCACGATCGGTGACGAGCTGCTGCTCGGCTTCACGATCGACACCAATGCCGCGTATCTGGCCCGGGGGCTCGCGAGTGTGGGCGTGGAGATCGTTCGCCGCACGACGTGCGGCGACAGCGCGGAGTCGATCGGCGCCGCAGTGCGGGACGCGCTCGAGCGCGCCGACGGCGTGATCACCACCGGTGGGCTCGGTCCCACGAGCGACGACCTCACCAAGCCGTCCATCGCTGCACTGTTCGGGCGGCACATGGTGCTCGACGAACAGCACCTCGCGTGGATGCGCGACCGCTGGGCGACGCGGTGGCCGGAGCGGCCGATGCCCGAGGCGAACAAGCAGCAGGCGATGCTGCCGGAGGGCGCGCGCAAGCTCGTCAACAACCACGGATCGGCGCCCGGCATCTTGCTGGAGGACACACGAGGCCGGTGGGTGGCGATGCTGCCGGGCGTGCCCCGCGAGATGCGCGGCATGCTCGATGACACCCTCCTCCCACTGGTGCGCGAGCGCCTGGGCAGCGCGACGCCGAGCGTGGTGCGCTCGCGGACCTTGCGGAGCACGGGCGTCGCCGAGTCGCTCGTCGCGGACAGGATCGGCGCGGTACCGGGGGGCGTCGGGGATGTCGCGTTGGCGTATCTGCCGAACGTGGATGGCGTGGACCTCCGCCTCACCGTGCGCGACCTCCCGCCGGATGAGGCGGACGCGCGCCTCGCCGCCGCGGCGGAGCGCGTGCGGGGTGCGATGCGGGACGCGATCTACGGTGAAGCGGACGCGGATCTCGCCGCCGTGGTTCTGGACGCGTGCCGAGCGCGCGGGATCACCGTCGCCGTCGCCGAAAGCTGCACCGGCGGCATGCTGGGCGAGCGGCTCACGGCGATCCCGGGTAGCAGCGACGTCGTGCTCGGCGGCGTGATCGCGTACGCCGACGACGTCAAGCGATCGCTGCTCGGCGTTTCGGGCGAGATGCTCCGCGAGCACGGCGCCGTGAGCGAGGCCGTCGTGGGCGAGATGGCGAGAGGCGTGCGCTCGCGACTTGGCGCCGACGCGGCGCTCGCCATCACGGGCGTCGCCGGCCCCGGCGGAGGCAGCACGGAGAAGCCTGTGGGGACCGTGTGGATCGGCCTGGATCTCCACGGCACGGTGGAGACGCGCCAGCTGCGACTGTGGGGGGACCGGGAGGAGATCCGCCGCCGCTCGGCGCAGGCCGCACTGGAGATGTTGCGCCGGGCACTGTTCCCGACGCGCCGCGACTGACGCGAGCGCATCGTGGCGAGCGAGAAGGGGGCATGGGCGTTGCACCCCTCGTCGCAGGGAGTGACATTTCAGGCAGCAGCCACCCCGCCACGACATCATGTCAGACGAGCACGAATACTTGAACGATCTTTCCGCCACCGACGCGCCGGCGCAATCGCCCGGCGCCGGGGAGACCGACGGCGTCGTCGCCGATGCATTCCCCGACGCGGCTGAGCGCCAACTGACCGAACAGCGCGAGAAATACCTTCGCCTCGCCGCCGAGTACGACAATTTCCGCAAGCGCACGGTGAAGGAGCGGCAGGACGCTCACCTGCGCGGTCAGGGCGACATGCTGAAGGGAATGATCGACGCGCTCGACGACCTCGCGCGCTTCGCTCACGTGGATCCGGCCACCACCGATGCGAAGACGATCGCCGACGGCGTGTCGATGGTGGAGAAGAAGCTGATGAAGACGCTCGGTGGCCATGGCCTGGACGTGATCGATCCCGTCGGCCGTCCGTTTGACCCGATGCAGCATGAGGCGGTGATGACCGAGCCCGCCCAGTCGCCGGAAGAGGACCACATGGTGGCCCGCGTCTTCCAGCAGGGCTACATGTTCAACGGACAGCTGCTGCGGCCTGCGCGCGTCGTCGTGAAGCAGTGGAACGGCTGACCGCGTAAGGTCAGACATGGCACAGCAAGACTACTACGCCGTGCTCGGCGTTCCGGCATCCGCCACGCAGGAAGAGCTCAAGAAAGCCTACCGCAAGCTCGCGTCGAAGCACCATCCGGACAAGAATCCCAACGACCCCAAGGCTGCGGAGACGTTCAAGGGGATCTCCGAGGCGTATCAGACGCTGGGCGACAAGGAGAAGCGGAAGCAGTACGACGACATGCGCCGGTTGGGAGCCTTCGGCGGATTCGGCGGCGGTGGTGCGCGCAGCGGCGGCGCGCCGCGCAGCGGCTCGTACGGCTATCCACCCCCGGGAGCGGGTGGCGCGCCGGGCGGCATTCGCTTCGAGGATCTGGGCGATCTCGGCGGCCTCGGCGGACTGGGCGACATCTTCAGCTCGATGTTCGGCGGCAACGCGCGCGGAGCGGCGGGCGCCCAGTCGCGCCCTCGAGGTCCGCAGCGCGGCGAAGACATCGAGGCCGCGCTGGAGATTCCCTTTCGCACGGCGGCGTTGGGCGGGAAGGTGCCGGTGGAGCTCGACGTGACCGAGGAGTGCGCGACGTGTCACGGCAGCGGCGCCGCGCCCGGCGCGAAGCTCGTGACGTGCACCGAATGCGGTGGTCGCGGCACCATCAGCTTCGGACAGGGCGGGTTCGCCGTGCAGCGCCCATGTCCCGTGTGCCTCGGCCACGGCCAGGTGCCCACCGAGCGCTGTCCCACGTGCAACGGCACCGGCGAAGTGCGCACGCGGAAGAAAGTGGTGATCACCGTGCCGGCCGGCGTCGACGAAGGGACGAAGATCCGCCTGAAAGGGCAGGGCGCGCGCGGTCCGAAGGGGGGACCGGCGGGCGATCTCCTCATCACGTTCTCCGTCAAGCCGGACCGCTTCTATCGGCGGGAAGCGCTCGACGTGATCGCGCCCGTGAAGATCAACATCGCGCAGGCCACGCTCGGCACGAAGCTCAGCGTGAAGACGCTGGATGGAAAGAAGGTGACGATCAAGATCCCGCC
>JBBQDE010000133.1:0-7127 GCA_038319425.1 Gemmatimonadales bacterium | reverse complement strand
CCGAGGTCGTGCTGACAGACCCCGACGCCGATCGAACGCATCCGGCGTTCGAGAATTTGTTCATCGAGACCGAATGGGTTGCCGCCGGCGCGACGCTTCTCGCCAGCCGTCGGCCGCGCGAAGCGACAGACGCGCCCCAATGGTGCGCGCACGTCGCCGTCACGGGACCGGAACGCATCGGCGAGCTGTCGTACGAGAGCGATCGCGTCGGATTCATTGGACGCGGGCGTTCGCCGCGACGCCCTCGGGCGCTCGACCGCGACCAGGCACTCGGCGGATCCATCGGTGCTGTCCTCGATCCAATCCTGTCGATTCGCGTGCGACTGCGCATCGAGCCAGGTCGCTCGGCACAGGCGGCATTCACGACGCTCGTCAGCGACGACCGCCTTGGAGCGATCGATTGCGCAGGACGGTACGGCGAGCTGCGTGCCTCCGAGCGTGCGACAGCGCTTGCGCGAACGGACGCGCTCGCCGAGTTACACGACCGCAAGATCGTGCCCGCTGACGCCGCGACCTTCCAGCAGCTCGCCGGCGCGTTGCTCTTTCCCAACGACGACTTGCGAAGCGCCGCCGACACGCGCGCGTCGAACCGCGCCGGACAAGGCAAACTGTGGGCGTACGGCATCTCCGGCGATTGGCCGATTCTGCTCGCCACCGTCGACGATGCCGCGGGCTGCGAGACGCTCCGCCAGTTGCTCACGGCGCACGAGTACTTGCGTACGAAGGGCATGACCACCGACCTCGTGATCCTCGATACCCATCCGGCAAGCAACCGCCAGGAATTCGATGATCAGCTGTTGACGCTCGTCACCTCGTCGACGGAGGATGGCAGCATCGACAAACCCGGGGGCGTGTTCATTCGGCGACGCGGTGACCTGGGCGACGACGGCGTCCTGATGCTGCGTGCCACCGCGAGGGTGATGATCGAGTGCGACGGCTCCGACTTGCGGAGCCTAGCCGCACTGCGCCATGCGCTGGAACAGCTGCCCGCCGACACGGCCGGTCGCTCTCGCAGCGACGCCGCGTCACGGCTGCCGGTGCCGACGACCGGGTCAGGCAACGGCTTCGGCAACCTTGCCCAGGACGGGGCGTACGAGATTCGTGTGAGCGGCAACTCGGTTCCGCCGGCGCCATGGGTGAATATCATCGCGAACCCGCAGGCGGGCTTTTGCGTCACCGAACGCGGCGGCGGGTTCTCGTGGATTGAGAACAGCTATTTCTTTCGCCTCACGCCTTGGCACAACGACCCGGTCTGCGACCCACTTGGCGACGTGCTGTACCTTCAGGAGCACGACGACGATGGCCTCGGCGCGCCGTGGACGCCGACGCCGGGCCCAAGCGACGAGGGGCCTGGCGAGTACCTCGTGCGGCATGCACCGGGACGCACGACGTTCATTCACGAGCACGCCGACATCGTAAGCGAGCTCACGCTCGGCGTGCCGGTCGACGACCCGGTGAAAATCGCGCGGCTTCGGCTCACCAACCGCAGCGCGCGTCCCCGCCGGGTGCGACTCACGAGTTACGTCGAGTGGACGCTGGGCGCGCAGCGCGAGCGCACGCGTGACCAGATTCACACGTGGCACGACGCAGCGACGGGCGCCATCTTCGCGTCAAACGTCTACGCCGCCGACTTCACCGACCGTGTCGCATTTTCGTGGGTGAGCGAACCAAGCATCGGGTTCACCGCGAGCCGCGAAGAGTTCATTGGGCGCAACGGCAGTCTCGCCGCCCCAGCTGGTCTCGGCGCCTCGCGCCTCTCCGAGTCGACGGGTGCAGGCGTCGACCCTTGCGCCGCATCGCGAGCCATGGTGACGCTCGCGCCAGGCGAGACGCGCGACGTCGTCGTCCTCCTTGGCGCCGCCACGAGCGCAGACGGTGCGCGAGTCCTGATCGACCGCAACGGCGCGGCTACTCGCGCGACCGCCGCGCTCGACGGCGCGACCGACGCGTGGAGCCGCCGACTGTCGACGATCGTCGTGCACACCCCCGCCCCTGAGTTCGATGCAATGGCCAACGGGTGGTCGCTGTACCAGGCACTCTCGTGTCGGATGTGGGGGCGTTCCGCCTTCTATCAGTCGGGCGGCGCCTACGGCTTCCGCGACCAGCTCCAGGACTGCATGGCGTACGTCTACGCCGAGCCCGCTGTCGCCCGCGCGCATCTGGTGCGAGCTGCGGGTCGGCAATTCCGCGAGGGCGACGTCCAGCACTGGTGGCACGTGCCGAGTGGACGCGGCGTGCGCACGCGGTCGTCGGACGACCTCGTCTGGCTCGCCTTCGCCACCGACCACTACGTCCGCGCAACCGGCGACGTGGCCGTATTAGACGAGCGCATCGCGTTCCTGGAGCAGCCGCTGCTCGCGCCGCACGAGAAGGACGCCTACGCACTGCCGACGGTGAGCGACGACTCGGACACGCTGTTCGCGCACTGTGTTCGTGCGCTGGACCGCGCATGCACTGCCGGAGCGCACGGACTCCCGCTGATCGGCGACGGCGACTGGAACGACGGGTTTAATCGCGTCGGCGTGAACGGCCGCGGCGAGAGCGTGTGGCTCGCCTGGTTTCTCATTCTCACATTGCGACGCACGGCGGACCATGCTGACGCCCGGAACGAGGCGTCCACGGCGGAGCGATTGCGGAAGCGCGCCGATGGGTATGCTGCCGCAGTGGATCGCGAGGCGTGGGATGGAGCATGGTATCGCCGCGCCTTTTTCGACGACGGCACTCCGCTCGGCTCGGCGACGTCGGACGAGTGTCAGATCGACGCCATCGCCCAGAGTTGGTCGGTCATCTCCGGCGCCGGTGATCCGGAGCGCGCACGACGCGCCATGCAGTCGGTCAACGAACGACTCGTTGACGGCGATGCACGTGTGATCAAGCTGCTCACGCCACCGTTCGACCGAATGACTCACGATCCGGGGTACATCAAGGCCTACGTCCCCGGCGTTCGCGAGAACGGCGCGCAGTACACGCACGCCGCGCTCTGGACCGTGCTCGCCACCGCACTTCTGGGTGACGGCGATCGAGCGTTTGCTCAATTCGAGATGCTCAATCCGCTCTCACACAGCCGGTCCGCCAGCGACGTCGCGCGGTACAAGGTCGAGCCGTATGCAGTGTGTGCCGACGTGTACACGGAGCAGGACCATGTCGGCCGCGGCGGCTGGACCTGGTACACTGGCTCAGCCGGCTGGTCGTACCGCGTGGCCATCGAGACGATCCTCGGCTTCACGAAACGCGGGACCAGGCTGACGATCGACCCTCGCATGCCACGCGCCTGGCCCGAGTTCCGAATCGACTACCGCTACATCAACACGATATATGAGATCACGGTCCGGAATCCGTCCGGCGTGTGCAGCGGTGTGACATACGTCGAGGTCGACAAACGACACGTGGCGAGCGGAACGATTGATCTGGTGGACGACGCGAAGGCGCATCGCGTCATCGTGACTATGGGATCGCCCTGAGGCCTCCGTGACTTTACAGGAGGCCGCCCTGCAGATCGCGCTCCGCGAGTCGCACTGGGTCGACGTCGTGGCGCCCGGCGGGAGGAGCTGGAGTCTGCGCGCCGTGATGTGCGCGTATAGAACTTGCGGTCCAGTGAAAAAGGCAGTCGAGTTTCCGTCAGTTTCAGTTACAGTAACGAGGTAATCATGGACGAGAGTACTGTCGTAGTACAACCGGTGCGGTGGAAAGCCGCTGTCTCGGCAGGTCTTATTGGCGGCGTGGTATTCATGATGTTGGAAATGATCATGGTGCCGCTCTTTGGCGGCGGTAGCCCTTGGGGGCCGCCTCGCATGATTGCCGCCATCATGATGGGTAAAGGCGTCTTGCCGCCGCCCGCGACTTTCGACATCGGCGTCCTCATGGCTGCAATGGCGGTTCATTTTCCGTTTTCTGTTGTCTTCGCGCTAATCCTCGCTTGGGTCATTGCGCGTTTTGACATGGGGCTGGCTGTATTGATCGGGGCTGGGTTCGGTCTCATCCTCTACCTGGTCAATTTCTACGGCTTGACGGCGATATTTCCCTGGTTTGCGATGGCGCGCAACTGGATTACGATTTTCACTCACATCATGTTTGGCGTGACTGCTGCTGCTGCATACAAGCAGTTGGCAACGCCCAAATTCCAGAGGTGACCGCGCCGCCGCACCGTCAACCACATTCGGTCTCGGCAAGAAAACGTCACATTGTTGTCGCGCGGTGCTCCGGCTGCGTGTCATCGGCATGTCCGTCGCTTCCCCAGTAGACCGGGCGGCCATAGTAGTCGTACAGCCGGTGCTCGAGCTCTCGATTGACCGGCGCCTCCGGGTGCCACTCGGGGCTGCGCTTGATGACCGCGCGCGAGATATCGAGATGAATGGCACGATCCTCCCAACTGACGCTTTCGGCCCAGTGCGGGGCAACCAGCACCTTCTTGCCGAACCACCAGGCGCTCGTGTCGATCACGAGGAAGCGAACCGCCCAGCTCTCATCGTCCACGATGAAATCGTCGACGTGACCGATGTCGCCGTCCCTGCCGTGAATGTGATAGCCGCGAAGCTCGGCCGCGCTGCGCAGGTGCCCGTCGCCGACCGGCCCGTCTGTCGATTCGGGCGGCGCATCGGACGGCCTGCTGCCGGCCAGCAAGCCCGGATAGAGCCCCATGCCCCAGAACCCCATCCCGCCCCAGTACGGGAGATATCCGTAGTAGCCGAGGTAATCGCGTTCATGCTGCCGGGACACGGGCTTGTCTGTGTCGATCGCCGGACTGCTCCGGATCTGGTCGAGTGTCAACGAAAGATGGAAGCGCTGTGTCGCCCAATCCGCGCGGCCGAAGGAGATTGGCGAGATGAGCACGCTGCGTCGATCGAGAAAGCCCCCCGACTCGACGACCAGGTAGCGGACGGCCCACCGCTCGTCGTCCACGAGAAAGTCGTCGACGTGTCCGAGGTCACCGTCGGTCGCGCTCACCGAGTACTTGTCGAGATCTCCAAGGCTTCGCAACATGGTCATGTCTCCGTTATGTCGTTTCGCAGGCGACCTTCGCGAATCATGTCTGCGCCGGCCGTTCGGCGTGGCCGCCGAACTCCGAACGCATGGCGGACAGGATACGGTTCTGGAACTCGGCCTGGCCGCGCGACGTGAAGCGCGCAAACAGTGCCGCAGCGAGTACGTTGGCCGGCACGGCTTCGTCGCTTGCCGCCTCGAGTGTCCATCGACCCTCGCCGGAATCGGACACGCGGCCCTGGAAGTCGTCGAGACCGGGGCTGGCGGCAAGTGCCGCAGCGGTGAGGTCCAGCAGCCACGATGCAATCACGCTGCCGCGTCGCCAGACTTCCGCGACATCCGCCAGATCGAAGTCGTACTGATACGCGGCCGGATCGCGAAGCGGCGTCGTCGCCGCGTCGGCCTCCGCGGCGGCGGTCTTCCCGATATTGGCGTGTTTCAGAATGTTCAGCCCTTCGGCGTAGGCGCCCATCATGCCGTACTCGATGCCGTTGTGCACCATCTTCACGAAGTGCCCGGCGCCGTTGGGACCGCAGTGCAGGTAGCCTTGCTCCGCGGTCGGGGTGCGTCCTTCGCGACCGGGCGTCTTCGCAGACGAGCCGGCGCCGGGAGCGAGGGTCGCGAAGATCGGCTCGAGCCGATTCACAACGTCGGGCTCGCCGCCGATCATGAGACAGTAGCCGCGCTCGAGCCCGAAAACCCCGCCGCTCGTTCCACAATCGACGTGGTGGACACCTGTCGAGGAAAGCCGCTGCGCTCGCTTCAAATCGTCGCGATAGTAGGAGTTGCCTCCGTCCACGACGACGTCGCCCGCACCGAGATGCGGAAGCAGCTCGTCGAGCGTCTCGTCGACGACGGCTGCCGGAACCATCAGCCACACGACGCGCGGCGTTGAAAGCTTCGCGACGAAGTCGTCGAGCGTCGCGGCGCCGTTGGCGCCCTCGGCGGAAAGCGCCTTCACCGCCTTCGGCTGTGCGTCGAACGCGACGCACGAATGGCCGCCTTGCATGAGACGACGCACCATGTTCGCGCCCATGCGGCCAAGCCCAATCATGCCGATCTGCATTGAATATCTCCGGTGCGCGTTGAAGAGACCCTCGAAACCGAGTTGAAGTCTCGAGAGACCGCGAAGCGCTTCGAGACGGTTACTGGCCGCGAGAGGACGCCGGCGGCGACCGATGAACGCCAGGCCGCCATGAGAGATTCAGGGTCAGCACGTAGACGATCATCGCCAACGCGATGACCACCGCGGCGACGCGAACGCGCCAATCGCGATGCGCATGTTTCCAGGAGGGGCTGTTCCGGGACTCAGTCATTTGGTGGCCGCTTCCACAGCCGGCTGGGCGAGAGGATCCGACTGTCCGTCATCCGGCGCGATTCGCGCGAGCACGATGCTGTGTGCAACTCTCTCTCCGCCGTTGCTCGGGTCTGCCGTGTCGCCCGGTTTGTCAGGCATGAATGGCCGCAGCTTTTTTTACGCGCGACGTCCCTCGAGGTCCGTTCGGCCGCGTCGGGCTGAGCGAGAGGCGCAGGCAAACGACAAACAGGTGAGCGACCCCGGCAGCCAGCCGGTCCCGCACCCGCTGGCCCCGACTGTGCACCCCGCCTCGACGCGAGGCGGAGCGGCATCGCGCAGCAACGTGACGCAGAATGTTGACCATCGACAACTTTTAAAAGGTGCGATCATGAAAGCTGGACGAGCATTCGTCGCCGGCATGGCCGGTGGCTTCGCGATGACCGGCCTGATGTGGATGGCCCGCGTGCTGATGGGGATGGAGGTGGATCTTTCGATGATGCTCGGCACGATGTTCGTGCAGCCACCGAGCGCGGGAGCGTGGCCGACCGGGTTCCTGATGCACCTCATGATCTCGGGGTTGATCGCGCTCGTCTATGCATGGGGCTTCGAGCACGTCACCCACCGCGCGACCGCCGGGATCGGCGCCGGGTTCTCGCTGATCCACGCGGTGATCGCAGGGTTGTTCATGGGGATGGTGCCTGCGATGCATCCGCTCATGCAGTCGGGACAGATGCCGGCGCCGGGGTACTTCCTGTCGAACAAGGGCGGGATGTACGTCGTCGCACTGTTCGTGATGCACGCGGTATACGGCGCGATCGTCGGCGCGATGTACGGACCCGTACTCAATCCA
>JBBQDE010000132.1:0-7139 GCA_038319425.1 Gemmatimonadales bacterium | reverse complement strand
CAACTTCATGTCGAAGGGCGTGATCGGACCGTTCTCGGTGCTGGTGCTGATGGTGATCATGGCCGCGGTCGTCGCGGGCGTGGTGGCGATCACGATGGCGGCGCGCCGCATCCTCATCCAGATCCCGCAGCGCACGATGGCGCGGGGACGGATGCGTGAAGCGGCCCGCAGCTTCATCCCGCTCCGCATCAACACGGCGGGCGTGATGCCGATCGTGTTCGCCCAGTCGATCATCGTGGTGCCGGGCGCGATCGCGCAGTTCTCCGGCAACCCCACGGCCCAGCGCATGGCTGAGCTGTTCAGCCCGGGCAGCGTCTGGTACCTGATCGCGTCCGCGATCCTCATCCTGTTCTTCACGTACTTCTACACGTCGATCATCTTCAACCCGATCGACCTGGCGGAGAACCTGAAGAAGCAGGGCGGCTTCATCCCCGGCGTGAAGCCGGGGGCGAGGACGGCCGAGTACATCGACCAGGTCGTCTCGCGCATCACGCTGCCGGGCGCGATCTTCCTGACGCTCATCGCGCTCTTGCCAGTGGTGATCTCTCGGGCGATCAACGTGCCGTTCACCTTCGGCGGCACCTCGCTACTGATCGTCGTCGGCGTGGCGCTGGATACGCTGGCGCAGATGCAGCAGCACCTGCTGCTGCGGAAGTACGACGGCTTCATGAAGAAGGGGCGACTCAAGGTCCGCGGCAGCCAGACCACCGGCAGCGGGTTCTAGGGCACGCCGCCGGCGGGATATGCTCCCGCCGATCTTCCGCACTCTCCTCCCATGATCATCGTTCTCTTCGGGAAACCCGGGGCCGGGAAGGGAACGCAGGCGCCGCTGCTCGCAGCGGCGCTTGGCGTTCCCACCCTTGCCACGGGTGACGAGCTCCGCGCCGCGATCAAGAAGGGCACGGAGCTGGGCCGCGAGGCCAAGGCCTACATGGACCGCGGCGACCTCGTTCCCGACGCGGTGATCCTCGGCATCATCAAGCAGGCGCTCGGCGAACCGCGTACGGCGAACGGCGTGCTGCTCGACGGCGTCGTGCGCACGGTGCCGCAGGCGGAAGGGCTCTCGACGGCGGCCGCCGAGCTGGGCAAGCAGGTCGATGCCGTGCTGGTGTTCGACATCGACGACGACGAGATCGTGCGCCGCCTCGCCGGCCGCACCGTGTGCGAATCGTGCCAGACGCCGTACACCGGACGCGCGCCGGGCACGGCGTGCGACAAGTGCGGCGGGCGTCTGGTGCGGCGCAAGGACGATGAGCCCGAGGCGATTCGCAACCGGCTCGGCGTGTACGACACGCAGACCCGCCCGGTGCTCGACTGGTACAAGCAGCATGGCACCAAGGTCGCCGTGATCGACGCGGTGGGCGCGGTGCAGGACGTGACCGGCCGCGCCCTCGGGGCGCTGGCCTCGTGACCGGGAGCCGACCGTGATCCAGCTCAAGAGTGGACGAGAGATCGAGCTCATGGCGGAAGGGGGACGGATCCTCGCGGCCGCCGTGCAGCGCGTGCGCAGCGCCGTGCGGCCGGGCGTGACGACGATGGAGCTCGACTCGCTGGCCGAGGAGTTCATCCGCAGCCACGCCGGTGCGACGCCGGCGTTCAAGGGGCTGTACGGCTTCACCGGCTCGATCTGCGCCTCGATCAACCAGGAGATCGTCCACGGCATCCCGTCGAAGAAGCGCGTGCTGGTGGAGGGCGACATCATCTCGATCGACGCGGGGGTGGCCTACCGCGGCTACTTCACCGATTCGGCGACGACCGTTGCGGTGGGCTCGGTGGACGTGGAGACGGCGCGGCTGCTCGAGGTGACGGAGCGTTCGCTCGTGGCGGGCATCGCCGCGGCGATACCGGGCAACCACCTGGGCGACATCGGCGCCGCGGTGCAGCAGGTGGTCGAGGACGCAGGCTTCAGCGTGGTGCGCGACCTGGTGGGCCATGGGATCGGCGTGGAGTTCCACGAGGAGCCCCAGGTGCCCAACTACGGCAAGCCGAAGCGCGGGCTCAAGCTGGTGCCCGGGCTGACGATCGCGATCGAGCCGATGGTGAACATCGGTGGGCCGATGACGCGCACGCTGCCGGACAAGTGGACGATCGTGACGGTGGACGGCTCACGCTCGGCGCACTTCGAGCACACGGTGGCGATCACGGCGAACGGAAACCGGGTGCTCACCGCGGCGTGAACGATTCACGGTCAACCGTCATCGGGCGCCAGTGAACGACTGGAGGAGAGCGCTGGACCGCTACCTCAACGCTCGGTGCCCAAGCCACGTTTTCTGTGCAGTCAGTAGCAGCCCGATCCCACCCGAGGACATCCATGGTGCAGTCTTTCAGCACGGCGCGGCGGCGCTGGCCGCTCGCGTTCGCGGTCGCCGGCTCGTTCGCGTTGCAGGCGCCGGCGCTTCATGCGCAGACGCACATCACGTCGCCCAAGGAGCAGTTCGGGTTCAACATCGGCGACGACTACAAGCTGGCCACCTACACCCAGTTCGAGCAGTACTGGCGCAAGCTGGCCACGCAGTCCAACCGGATGAAACTCGTCGAGATCGGGAAGTCGGCGGAGGGACGCCCGCAGCTGATGGCGATCATCTCCTCGCCCGCCAACCTCGCAAAGCTCGATCGCTACAAGGAGATCTCGCAGCGGCTCGCGCACGCCGACGGGCTGACCGACGCCGATGCGCGCGCGCTGGCGCGCGAAGGGAAGGCCATCGTCTGGATCGACGGCGGGCTGCATGCGACGGAGGTGCTTGGCGCGGCACAGCTCATCGAGACGGTCTATCAGCTGCTCGAGAAGAACGATCCGGAGACGATGCGGTTCCTCAACGACTGCATCATTCTCGCCGTGCATGCGAATCCCGACGGGATGGAGCTCGTCTCCAACTGGTACATGAAGGACGCGGACACGCTCAAGCGCAGCATGAACATCCCGCGGCTGTACCAGAAATACATCGGGCACGACAACAACCGCGACTTCTACATGTCGAACCAGCCCGAGTCGCAGAACATCAATCATGTCCTGTTCTGGGAATGGTTCCCGCAGATCGTGTACAACCACCACCAGACCGGTCCCGCCGGCACGGTGATGTTCGCGCCCCCCTTCCGCGATCCGTTCAACTACAACTTCGATCCGCTCGTCCTCGTCGAGCTCGACCTGGTGGCGGCATCGATGCACTCGCGCTTCGAGGCGGAGGGAAAGCCTGGCGTGACAATGCGCTCCGGCTCGACGTACTCCACCTGGTGGAACGGCGGCCTCCGCACCACGCCGTACTTCCACAACATGATCGGGCTGCTGACGGAGACGATCGGCAATCCGACGCCGCAGACGATCCCGTTCATCCCCGACCAGCAGCTGCCGCGCGCCGACCTGCCGTACCCGATCGCTCCGCAGCGCTGGCATTTCCGGCAGTCGATCGAGTATTCGCTCACGGCGAACCGCGCCGTGCTCGACATCGCGTCGCGCGAGCGTGAGACCCTGCTCTACAACTTCTACCGCATGGGTCGCAACTCGATCGACCGCGGGAGCCGCGACACCTGGACGGCGAGCCCAAGCGACATCGAGGCGGTGAAGAAGGCGATTCAAGCAGGAGCCACGGCAAGTACGGCAACCTCGGCAACGCCGGCCAGTGAACAGGTGGCCGGTGCGCCGACAGGGAGTCGTGGCTCGCCCGCCCACGCGACGGCGGGCTCACCGGTCGGCGATCCGATCTTCCAGTTCGGCCGCGGTGCCGACATCAAGTACTACAACGACGTGCTGCGCAATCCGGTGCACCGCGACCCGCGCGGCTACGTGCTGCCCAGCGACCAGCCGGACTTCCTCACGGCGACGAAGTTCGTCAACACCCTGCGCCACGTCGGCGTGCGAGTGCATCGGGCGACGTCGGCGTTCACCGTGGCCGGGAAGCGATATCCGGCGAACTCGTACGTCGTGATGTCGACGCAGGCGTTCCGGCCGATGGTGCTCGACATGTTCGAGCCGCAGGATCACCCGAACGACTTCGCGTATCCCGGCGGCCCGCCGAAGCGCCCGTACGACAACGCCGGCTACACGCTCGCGAACCAGATGGGGGTGAAGTTCGACCGCATCATCGACGGCTTCGACGGTCCGTTCCAGGAGATCAAGGGGCTCGCCACACCGCCCGCCGGCACGGTGACCGACGTCGCCACGACGGCGGGGTACCTCGTGAGCCGCTCGGTGAACGACGCCTTCATCGCCGTCAATCGCGCCATGAAGGCGAAGGCGACTGTCTTCCAGCTCCGGTCTCCCATGACGGCCAATGGAAAGACGTATCCTGCCGGCTCGTTCTACTTCGAGGGCGGCGCGACGACCCGCGCCATGCTCCAACAGCTCGCGCGCACGGTCGGGCTCTCGGCGGACGGCACGGCCGCGCGGCCGACGGACGCCGCGCCAGTGCGACCGGTGCGCGTCGCGCTCTGGGACCAGTACGGCGGCTCGATGCCGTCGGGGCACACGCGCTGGCTGCTCGAGCAGTTCGAGTTCCCGTTCGACGTCATCTATCCGAAAACCGTGGACGCCGGGAACCTCGCGAGCCGGTACGACGTGATCATCCTGCCGTCGGGCGCCGTGCCGGCGCGCGACGGACAGACCGGACGCGGCGGATTCGCCGACGAGGCGGACACCAGCGCGGTACCGGCGGAGTTTCGCGGCCAGCTGGGCCGCCTGACCGTGGCGCGCTCGGTGCCGCAGCTGCGCCAGTTCCTCGAGGCGGGCGGCACCGTCGTGGCGGTCGGCACCTCGTCGACCCTCGGCATCCATCTCGGACTGCCGATCGCCAATGCGCTCGTCGAGAAGGGCGCGTCGGGCGCGGACCGCCCACTGCCGGCCGACAAGTTCTACGTGCCCGGCTCCGTGCTCCGCGTACAGGTGGACACGACGCGACCGGTGTCATACGGGCTTGCGCGCGACGTGGACGTGTTCTACGACAACAGTCCGGCGTTCCGGCTCGGCGCGGACGCCGCGGCGAAGGGCGTGCGGCCACTCGCCTGGTTCGCCAACGCCACGCCGCTGCGCAGCGGTTGGGCATGGGGCCAGAGCTATCTGGACGGCGCCGTGGAAGCAGTGGAAGCGCCGGTCGGGAAGGGAACGCTGTACCTGTTCGCGCCGGAGATCACCTTCCGCGGGCAGCCGCACGGGACGTTCAAGTGGCTGTTCAACGGGATCTACTCGGCGAAAGATTCTCCGCCTGTGCCGTGACGGCTGAACGAAAACCCGGTCGTTGGCATCGAGTGTCTCGGCCGGGTGCAGTGATCAGGCAGCCATGAGCAGTGCGCGAGGGGCAGGAGAGGTAGCGCGACCAAGGATGTACGGTTTCTACGGCCGAGCGTGAGGGCTGTCGGGGTCGAAGCGCGCTGCCTCTCCCGCTGACTTCTCGCCGCTCACCGCTTCCTGCTCGTTCCTGTCATCGCCCGAGGCTACAGCGCCTTCTCCACGATCTCCGTCGTCTTCCGCACGACCTCGCGCGTGCGCGCGACGAGCGCCTTTGCCTCATCGCTCAACGCCGTTCCGCGTCCCTTGTCCGACAACGCGGTGACGTTGATCCGCACGTTGTAGCTCGCGCCCACGCACCCCGCCTCGGCGAGCAGGGCCGACACACCGGCGTCGCTCGCCGCGTTCGTGTTGCCCCGCTCGGCCACAGCCAGTGCGAGCGCGGCGACCTGCGCGCAGGCGCGAGCGGTTTCCAGCGGCACCTCGGCGGCATGCAGGAGCGCGTCGTCGATCTTCGCCGTCTTCTCGCGCTGCTGCGCCTCGCCGTCGGCGGGAAGCTTGTAGGCCGCGGCGACGACGGCGTAGGCCGACGCATCGCGGGCCACCAGCGCCGCGAGCGTGTTGCCGAGCCCCGCGGCTCGTACGGCGAGCTCGCGCATCTCGGCGTCTACCGCGGCGTACTTCTTCTTGCCCACCGTCAGGCCGGCGACCATCTGCGCCAGCGCGGCCGCAAGCGCACCGGCGTGCGCGGCGACGCTGCCACCGCCCGGCGTGGGGCTCGGCGACGCCACCGATCCGACGAACTCGCTGAGCGACTCGCCGCCCGTGATCGCGGCGCGCACCCTCCGCTCCAGCACCATGTCGGGCGAGAAGTTGCGAAGCCGCACATGGCGCGCCGCCGCCTCGAACAGCACGCGCTCGGGCACGAGCCCGACGAGCTCACTCCACGTCGGCGTCACGCCGCGTGCCTCGGCTTCCATCCTCACCATGTCGTACGCCTGGTGGAGCGGCGTCTTCTCGGTGTCCACGAGGTTCATCGACACCTGCGCCTGTCCGTCCACCTCGAAGCCGAGTCCCTTGACGTACTTCAAGCCGCCGCCGGAACCGCGCACCGCCTTCGCCACCTCTTTCGCCACCGGCATGTTGGACGCGGGGCCGAGGTAGACGTTGTAGGCGACGAGGAAAGGACGGGCGCCGATGGCGACGGCGCCGGCGGTGGCGTGCACGGCCGAGGGGCCGAAGTCCGGCGTGCGCTGCGGCGTCTTGCCGATGTCGGAACGGATGCCCTCGAACTCGCCGCGCCGCACGTCGGCGAGGTTCTCGCGGTCGGGGCGGGTGGCGGCACGCTCGTACAGGAAGACGGGAATGCCGAGCTCTCGCCCGACGCGCTCGCCGAGGGCGCGCGCGAGCGCGATGCAATCCTCCATCGTCGCGCCCTCCAGCGGGATGAACGGCACGACGTCGGCGGCGCCCATGCGCGGATGCTCGCCGGAATGCGTCGTGAGGTCGATGTGCTTCTGCGCCTCGCGGATGCCGGCGAACGCCGCGTCGGCGACGGTACCGATGGGCGCGACGAAGGTGATGACGCACCGGTTGTGGCTGGTGTCGGCGCTCGTGTCGAGGATGTGCGCGCCGGCCGTGCCGGCGATGGCGTCGCGGATGGCGGCGACGATCTCGGGGCGGCGACCCTCACTGAAATTCGGAACGCATTCGATGAGTTTCATCAGAGCGGTATGATGCAGGGGGACGCGATGATTGACGAGCGGGGACTGTGAACCGGGCTTGCTCGATACGGGCCTTTCGTTCAGAGAAGTGGAGCATCCCACGCGTCAGCTCAGTGCTCTCGAAGGGTGCCGAGGAGCCATGCGTGCATGGCGGGGTTCCCCGCCACGCACGATGTCTCCGCGACGGGGCATGGCGC
>JBBQDE010000131.1:0-7147 GCA_038319425.1 Gemmatimonadales bacterium | reverse complement strand
CGGAAGCACTTCCGATCCGCGAAAGGCGAGGCGCTCGCGGACGTCGAGCGGGGCGCCCTGATGGCTCACGCCGAGGACGATCACCGCCATGACGCCACCCGCTTCGAGAGCGCGTCGGTTTCGACAAGGTCACAGAAGCCGTCGTCGAACAGCTCGGCCGCACGGGCGCGCCACGCCTCGCCCTCGCGGCGATCGAGGAGCGTGCGCCGGAGCGCCGACAGCTCGGCAAGTGCGCGCGCGTAGCGCGAATCGAAGCGCGCGGCGATCGCGTCGCGGATGCGCGCGGCGGCGCCCGGCACGCCGGCGGCGCTGACGCCGACCACGAGCGCACCGCTGCGATGCGTCGCCATCGTGGCGAAGCTTCCCTCGGACGACACGTCCGCGACGTTCACCAGACGGCCCGCGGCGCGCGCGTCCGCCGCGACCGCGGCGTTCACCGCGCGATCATCCGTCGCGGCGACGACCAATTGTGCATCGCCGATGTCGCCGCGCTCGTATCGGCGAACGACCACGTCGACCCGTCCGTCGTCGGCCAGCGCACGGATGGCGACCGCGATCACCGGCGCCACGATGCGCACGCGCGCGCCGGCGTCGATCAGCACGGCCGCCTTGCGCGACGCCACCGTCCCGCCGCCCACGACAAGCGCGCGCACCGCCGTGCCTTCGACGAGTATCGGCAGCCCGCTCACAGGAACCGGCCCCCGCCGTTGGTCTCGGCGAAGCGCAGGGCGACGTACAGCACCACGACGGCGGCGAACGACACGCTCGAGTAGACTGCCGCCCGGCGCGCCTGCCAGCCGCCCACCACGCGCCCGAGTGCGATGCCGGAGACGGCGAGCCAGGCGCCCGTCGCCCACACGACCTTGAGCACGCTCATCTCGCGATACGCGAGCGAGTACGTGACGGCCAGCACCACGCCGAGCGTGAGCCCGAGCCATCCCGCGATCGCGGACACGTGATTCACGCGATCCAGCGTCGCGAGCGGCGGAAAGAAGCGGTAGATCGCGCCGAACCGGCGCGACTTGAGCTCCCGGCGCTCGACGAGATACATGCATCCGGCCGCCGCCGCAGTGCCGAAAGCCGCGATGCCGACGAAGCTGAGCGCGATATGGGCGATGAGCCACGCACCGCGGGCCCCAGCCGGTTCCACGCCAGGTATGAGCCCGATGAGGTTCGCGCACATCGTGGGCACCGCGGCGAGCGGCGCGGCCACGAGCGTGAGGCTGACGTCGCGCGCGACGATCTCGACGACCAGCAGCGTCGCGGCAAGCACGAACCCGGCGAACGAGAGCGACGGACCAAGGCCGGTGAGCGGCAGCTGGCCGACGCGCTGCGCGTAGTCGAACAGGCCGATCGCATGCGCGAGCACGCCCGCCGCGAGGAGCGCGACGACACCGCGCACCGGAGCTCCGACCGGACGCGCAAACGGCGTCGCGGCGAGAGCCGCGGCGCCGATGTAGCAGGTGATGGCGACGAAGTGGGCGATCGCGGTCATGTCGATCGCCTAATCTAATGCGCGGACGGGCGTTACGGCATTCCGTCACGCCCGTCCGCTGGCGCGCGCCTCAGGGCATGCGCGCCGTGATGCGTACGCTCTCGCCGACACGAACGGCCGGCTGATCCACCGAGGTGACGCGGGCCGTGGCACCGAAGGGCGTCACCTTCACGACCTGCCCACGGGCGATGGCAATCTCCGGAATGGCCGGGCCGACGTCGGTCGTCGCTTCCACCCGCGGGCGGAAGATCTCGATCTCGTCGCCCATGTGCAGGCCGTCCTTCACCGTCAGATCGAACAGCACGTAGTAGTTCAGCGCCGGCAGCAGCGTCTTGTTGCGATGGATGTACCGGATCTTCGCCGTCTGGCCCGATCCCTCCGGCAGGAGCGTGGGGATCTGGTTGGCGCCGGCCCCGGCCGTGTCCAGCGGGATGACGTGCTGGTCGCTGTTGAGCTGTGAGTAGAGCTCCAGCACTTCGACGATCGCGGCATCGCCGTCGCGCGGCGGACGCACCACCTGGACGAGGGCGGTCGGGATGACCACCATGCCCGAGTGCTCGACGTAGCCACCGAGCTCGTAGGCGATGAAGCGCTCGTGTTCAGCCGCCACGCTGCCGGCGGGTGGCGTCATCAGCACCTTGTCGTACAGCTGGAAGTTCGTCGTCGCGTTCGGCTTTTCGATTCCAGGGATTTCCGCGCCGATCAGCACCTGACCCGCGCCACGCGGCCCGTTGTCGCCGTCGAAGTACGGGGCACGCAGGACATCACCAATCGGAACACGCGCGGCGGGAACGCTATCGGCGAGCCCGGCGCGCGGAGGCCGCGCCATCGTGCGTGTCGTGAAGACCGTCGGCCCCGCGACGCGGCGCGGCTGTTCCGGCTCCTGCACCTGTGGGCGCACGGCGACCCGCGTGGTGTCGCCCGGCTTGGCGGCCGCGGCGATCGCGGCGGCCTGGGTACGGCCCGGCAGACGCAGGACCTCACCAGGATAGATCCAGTGCGGGTCGTCGATCTGATCGGTGTTCAACCGATAGATCTCCGGCCACAGATACGCGTCGCCGAGATAGAGTTGGGCCAGGTCCCACAACGTGTCACCGCGCTTGACGGTGTGCGTTGCCGAATCGCTGCGCACATCCTGCGCGCACAAGCGGCCGGCGACGCCTAGCGTGATGAGAGCGGCGGCGCTGAGCGACCAGCCGAGACGGGGAATCTTCACACGCGCTCGAGGGCTGCTGCGCCCCGCGAGAGGCGCATGGGAAATGGCGGGTCCCCGCCGGGGATGGCGGGCCTTGTCCGTAGGACGATCGATCCCCTGAGGGGATACCGGGCCGGGTTGCGGCGAACGGGCAGGCCACGTCGACGGACGCTAATCAGCGCCGCCCGCCCATCTCTCCGGCGAGCCGCTGATTGCGCGCCTGCCGCCGCATCCGCGCCGCGTCGATGCAGGGTTGCGCCGCACGTCGAGCCGAGTCCGCCCCCGCCAGACTCGCGACACGATCGAAGCGCGGGCCGAGATGCACCTTGGCCGAGTCCAGCATCGGGGCGAAGGTCGCTGGATACGCCGCCTGCTCCACGATGAAATCATGCGCCGCCGTCGCCGTGTCCCCCAGCGCCAGCGCGGCGAGCGCATGGTCGAAATAGCCGCGCGACGGCGTGCACCACCCGCCACGGCGCAGCGCCACGATCGCCGAGTCGGCCTCGGCCAGCGCCTGCCGGGGCCGCGCCTGCTCCAGCGTGTGCCACGAGAGGTAGCCGTACGCCATCCCGCGATACATCTCGCAGCGCATGCGCCACTCGGTCGCTGATCCGGCGAGGGGGAGCCGACCCGCGGGAAGCGCGCAGATCCGCTCGCCGCGCACGCGCATCTCGGTAGCCACGCTGTCGCGCGCGGGCGCCCACTTGCGACTCGCCATCATCCACACGTTGCCGATCCGCCCGTTCGCGGCACTGCGCTCTCGCCATCGGGCAATGGTCGCGGTGTCGCCGTAGCCCACCGCGAGACGGAGCGCGTCGTCGAATCCGTCGTTGGGGACGGGAGCACTGCGGTATGCCCGGTCGAGCGCCGGCAGCCAGGCGCGGATCGAGTCACCGAGCGAGCGTGGCGTGCGCAGCTCCACCTGATGCAACGCGTTCGCCAGGTCGCCGAGCGCGCGCGGATCCTCGGGATGCTCCTCGGCGAGTCGGCCGGCCCAGCGCATCACTTCCGCGGGCTCGTCGATCCGGTGCGCGAACATCACCATGTCGTGCAGGCGCTCGGCGTCGAGTCCGCGCCGCGGCCACAGCTCGTCGTACAAGGACGAGTACTTCCGCTCTGCACTCTCGAAGAAGCGGAGCAGGTCGAAGCGCGCGCGCGACACACCGTACGAGCGGCTGTACGCCCAACCGGCCGGGTGCCGCGGAAAATAGCGCTTCAGCGAGTCTGCCACGTCCACGTTCTGGCGAGGCGCCCCGTCATCCCTGCTGAACGGGTTGGCGCGAACTTCGGCCGCGGCCAGCAACGACGCCAGCGACGGAGTGCGTGTCGGCGATCCGCCGATGATGATCCACGATTCGATGCCATCCATGGCTTCCTGATCCCGCACTGGCTCGAGCACGCTGAGCTGAACGGCCAGGAAGTTCGACGGCAGGTGCAGCGTTCCGCCGAACGACCCGTCCGCATCGCGAGTGAGCACGCCGAGTGAGTCAGCCAATGCATCTTCCATTCGGGCAGCAAAACGGCTCGGATTGAGTCCCGCGGGCCGCGCGAACTGCCCCACCAACACGAGTCGCGTTGCATCCTTCATCCAATCCGGCGCGTCGTACCGCACCGTCACCACGCCCCCGGGTACGGGGCGCGACGGCGTGAAGGTCAGCCGGCTCGTGACCGCCGCATGCAGGCCCGCCGTTGGAGGCCACGCGATGACGGCCACGACGGCCGCGGCCACCGCAGCCGTCAACATCGCGGCCACCATGCGGCGACGGCGCCCGGCTGCGCCGGCGCCGATCGCCGCGGACGGTTCGACTGGCTCGAGCGCGTGAGGCTCGGACGCCGCCGCCCGGATGCGAAGCCACAGGTTGCTCGGCGCGGGCTCGGCCGGCATGGCGCGCGCCGTCTCACCCAGGCCGCGAATCTCCTCGACGACCTCACGACAGCTCGAGCAGCCAGCGACGTGGCGGCCGACGCGCGTCCGCGCGGCGACGACGTCGGAGCTGTCCGAGTATGCTGACAGCGCGTCGAAGGTCGGGTGCAGCTGCCCCAGAATTCCGATCATCTCGAACCTCCCAGCAGGTCGCGCAGCTGTCGCCGCGCCCGGTGAAGTCGCACCTCGGAGTTGGCCACGCTGATGCCCAGCAGATCGGCGATCTCCGAGTGCTCGTATCCCTCGACCTCTTTCAGCAGGAAGACGGTGCGATGCCCGGGCGAAAGCCGTTCGAGCGCATCCTCGATGGAAAGGCGCTCGAGAGCGTGGTCGTCTCGCATCACCAGCGACGCGACGCCTTCCACGCTTGTCTCGCGCCGGCGACGGCCGCTCCGCAGATGCATGAGCGCCTGACGCACGGCCACCCGCCGGATCCAGGCGTCGAAGGTCGCGTGCCCCCCGGTGAACCCACGCAACGCGGCCGGGAGCCTGACGAAGAGATCCTGCGTCACGTCCTCCGCGTCGGCGGCGCTGCCGGTGAGCCGGCGGGCCGTACCGAACACGAGATCGCCGTGGGACACGAACAGCTCACCCAGCGCTCCGGTGTCTCCGGCGATGGTGCGGTCGAGTCGTTCGCGAAAGGTCATGGCATCGTCGCCGTGCGACGCGAGCGATGCGATGAATCCCGGGGTCGGTCGTGGCATGTCCATAGGATGCCAGGGAGGGCCGAAAGCTTACACGCCAGGTAGACGCGCCGGCGGACTCCCTGAAACGCAGAAGGCGGCGAATCCGAAGATTCGCCGCCTCGCTTCGCGCACCGCCGTCGTGTCAGAACGGCAGGTCGTCGTCCTCGTCCGCCAGGGCGCCTGGGAAGTCCTCGAAGTCGTCACCACCCGCCCCGGTCTTGGCTTTCGCCGGCGCCGCCGTGCGAGCCCGCGTGCCGCCGGTCGCCTCGGCGTCGAACTCGCCGGACGCCCCACGGGCGCCGCCGCCGGATCCGCCGCCGAGCATGATCAGCTCGCGGACGTTGATCTCGGTGGAGTAGCGGGTCTGGTTCTCCTTATCCTGCCACTGGCGATACTCGATGCGTCCCTCGACGTAGAGCTTGTCGCCCTTCTTCACGTACTTCTCGACGATGTCGGCGAGCTGCGAGCTCTTCGTGTTCCACACCACGCAGCGGTGCCACTCGGTCTTCTCCTGCTTCGTCCCGCCCGCGTCGTTCCACGAGCGGCTCGTGGCGAGCGAGAAGGTCGCGACCCGATTGCCGCCGGTGGTCGAGCGCACCTCGGGATCGTTCCCGAGATTTCCGATCAACGTCACCTTGTTCAAGCTCCGGCTCATACACTCCTCCCTGGGCGAGATGTCGATTGCCTCGCCGCACACGCTAAGGATAAAGTCCGAATACCCAGTACCGATTTCCTGCACACATCCTTGAAACACTGACACTTGCAGCGGCAACCTCACGTGACACTTTACTTCAGGTCGGCCCCAGATCCCGCCTGAGGAGCAGCGCATCCTCCGACGGATGCTGGTAGTAGCCGCGACGGCGGCCCACCTGCGCGAAGCCCAGCGCGTCGTACAGGGCGCGCGCCGCCCGGTTCGACTCACGCACTTCAAGATAGAGGGCGTGCACCCCGCCTTCCATCACATCCGCCGACATCCGCTCGAGCAGCAGCCGAGCCACCCCCCGCCGCCGGGCGAACGGAGCGACGGCGACGTCCGCCACCTCGCCCTCATCACCCATGACGAGCGCCACAACATAGCCCACCAGGGAGCGCCCGCCACCCCCTCGGCCGACGCCCGGGCCTACCTCTTCCGCGACCAGGAACCGCATGTGCCGCAGCGCGAGCGTGGCCGAAAAGGTCTCGAAGCTCCACGGATCCGAGAACGAGTCGCGCTCGATGTTCGCCACCTCCACGAGGTCCCGTGGGGCGCACGGGCGGATGGTCAGCGTGGTGCTGGACGACGTCGTCATCGCCCCGCCAGCGGCCGGCCATGCTCCGCCTCCCACTTCACCTGGGCCTCGGCAAGCCGTCCGTACGCCGGCTCCCAAGCCGCCAGGTCGGCAGGCGCGCTCGCCGCGATCATTGCCGCAAGTCGCGCGGCGGATCGCGCGTGCGGCTCGACCGATCGGTCCGGCTGTCCAGGACCAACGGCCCTCGCCCCAAGCTCCGCCGCCGCCGCGGACACCGACGTCACCAGCCGCACGCCGTCGAGGAGTGCGATGCGTCCGTCAGCGACGACGTCGTACAGCTCGACGTAGTGCTCCCCGCGCAGTGCGTCGATCGCGGCGAGATAGCGTCCGGCGACGAGCGTCGGCAGCGAGGCGACGACCAGCGCAAGCGATGACACGGGGAGGAGCGGAATGCCGTGCGCCATCGCCAGCCCCTTCGCGATGCCCCCGGCGATCCGGAGACTGGTGAAGCTGCCCGGCCCTGCCCCGCACACGATGCGGCCGAGCTGCGCCGGCGCGATGCCGCACTCCTCGAGCAAGGCGGCAGTCGCCGGCATGAGCGCCTCCCGCTCGCGTCCC
>JBBQDE010000130.1:0-7155 GCA_038319425.1 Gemmatimonadales bacterium | reverse complement strand
GTACGACCGAGACGAGTTCGCCCTGCTGTTCGCGTCCGGGACCGGCGCGGACCGCGAAGTGCGCGCGACGCGATATTCTCCGCACGGCACCCGGTCGCGCGAGCAGTCGCTCGCCGAGCTGAGTGACGCCGATCTCGTGCGCCTCTTCGAGCAGTCTCAATCCAGCGAGATGTCGCCCGAGGCCGGATACATTCCGTGACCGCTCCCGTGGGGCCGACGACGGGGACGTTCGTCGACCTGCACATGCACTCCACCGCATCCGACGGCTCCCGGGCGCCGGCCGATGTCGTGCGCGCGGCGAAGAAGGCTTCGCTCACCGCGATCGCGCTCACGGATCACGACTCGGTGGCCGGCCTCACCGAGGCGGCCGCAGTCGGAGCGGAGCTGGACGTGCGGGTCGTGAACGGGGTGGAGCTCAGTGCCGTCGAGGGGGAGACCGAGACACACCTGCTCGGCCTGCACCTGCGCGATACGGGCGTGCTGGAACGCGGGCTTGCCGGCCTGCGCGAGATGCGGAACCGGCGCGCGCAGCAGATCGTCGAGCGCCTCAACACGCTCGGCGTCATGATCGCGCTGGACGACGTGCTGGCGCAGGCCGGGCCCGGAGTCGTCGGTCGGCCGCACGTCGCGCGGGCGATGATCGCCGAAGGCTGGGCCACCGATGCGCGCGATGCGTTCGACCGCTACCTCGGCGCGGGCCGGCCCGCGTATGTGGCCAAGGAGCAGCTCAGGATGCGCGACGCGATCGCGATGATCCACGATGCGGGCGGGCTCGCGGTGCTCGCGCATCCGGGAAGCGGTGGAACGCGGGATCGCATCGAGACCCTGTGCGCGCTCGGGCTCGACGGGATCGAGGTGAAGCACCCGAGCCATTCGTCGTCCGATACCGCACGACTGCGGGGGCTCTGCGAGCAATTCGGCCTCGTCATGAGTGGCGGATCCGACTGGCACGGCGCGGCCGACGGGCCGCGCACGATCGGCATGATGCAGGTGCCGGCGGAGTGGCTCGCACGGCAGGACGCGCAGTTGGCCGCGCTCGGCCGCGCGCCCGCGGCATGATGGTCTGCCGATGACGCCCCTCGACGGCCGGGTCGCGCTGGTGACGGGCGCCGGCCGGCGTGTCGGACGCGCCATCGCGCTCGCGCTCGCTGCGCGCGGCATGCGCGTGGTCGTGCACTACAACGGGTCGGCGGACGGCGCACGTGAGACAGTGACGCTCATCCGCGACGCCGGCGGCATCGCGGCGATCGTGCAGGCCGACCTCACCGACGTGGCCGACGCCACGCGGCTCATCGACCGCACGGTGGAGACGGAAGGCGGGCTTGCCGCGCTCGTGAACTCCGCCGCCGTCATGGTGCGCACGCCCGTCGGCGAGACGACGCCGGCGCAGTGGGACGACATGTTCGCCCTCAATGTGCGCGCGCCGTACTTCCTCGCCCAGCGCGCGGCGGACGCGCTGCGATTGGCGCGCGGCGCCATCGTCAACATCGCCGATCTCACTGCGTTCGAGACCTGGCCGGCGTACGTGCCACACGGGATGACGAAGGCCGCGCTGGTGCAGATGACACGCGCGCTCGCGCACGCGCTGGCGCCGGACATCCGCGTGAACGCCGTGGCGCCCGGTGTGGTGCTGCTCCCCGACGGGTGGAGCGAGGACGACGCGGAGCGGTTGCGCAGCACGACACCGCTCCAGCGCCTCGGCACGCCGGAGGACGTGGCCGGCGCCGTGCTCTATCTGCTCGAGGCGGACTACGTCACCGGCGAAGTGATCAGGGTCGATGGTGGACGGCACGTCCGTACCTGACGCCGCAAGCCGCGGCGCTCGCGAGCTGCAGCGGTTCGGCACCATCATCGTCGTGGGTGGCGGGTGCTACGGCAGCTACTACGTGCGGCAGCTGCGGCGCGCCGAGCGCGCCGGTGCGCTGGCGTGGGACGCGGTCCTCGTCGTCGATCGCGATGCCGGTTGTCCGGTCGCGTTGCTGCCGCCGTCGGACCGACCAAGCCGCCTCCGGGTCGAGACGGCGGAATGGACCGCCTTCTTCGAGGCCTTCCTCGGACGCGCGGCTGAGGAGCCGGCGCGCCACGAACACGATGCGATCGTGCCGTCGCCGCTCATGCCGCACCTCATGGCCGACTGGCTCGCCGACCGCGCCCGGAACCGGTGGCCGCGTCGCCGCGTCGTCACGGAGCCCCTGGCCAGTCCGCCCGACCTGCCGTGGCAGCGCGCGGGCGCCGACGGCACGCACTACGTGAGCTTCGCCGAGTGGATGTGCCCGATCAATTGCATCGAGCCGGCGCGCTGCCCGCACACAAGGGGGGAACGCACGTGGAGTCTCCCCATCGCGCTGCGGCAGTATGCATTGGAGGAGCGGGAAGCCGGGCGGCCGATCGACGGTCCGTACGTGTTCCACTGCTCCCATCGTGCCTTCGGCGTCGGCATGCTTGACGTATGCGACATCCTCGCGGCGGACCGGGCGATCGCCGGACGCGGGCAGCAGGCCGGCCGCGCCGCGTTCCTCGTGGGGACTGCGTCGCACTGTCACGGCGCACTGCGGCGCATCGTGGTGGAGTAGCGCGGCGACGTCCGGCGCGGGAACGCAACGGTTCCCTCGCGGGCTTCCTGTAGTGAGATTTCGCGAGCCGCGCGCTGCGGCGCCCCACCGCACGAGGACCACTTGGGAACCACGCACACTTACGACGTCGTCATCGTCGGCGCAGGGCCGGCGGGGATGTGCGCTGCGCTCTATACGGGACGCTCCATGCTCCGAACCGTCGTGCTCGAGCGCGGCATCCCCGGCGGTGAGCTCCTGAACACGGAAAAGCTCGACGACTGGATCGGGGAGAAGTCCATCCTGGGCTGGGAGCTCGCGAAGAAGTTCGAGGAGCACTCTCGGGAGTTCGGCGCCGAATACGTCACGGCGAACGTCACGAGTGTGACGCGGCGCGTCGACGGCACCTTCGACGCGCTCACCGATGTCGGCGAGGTCTACCACGCGCCCGCCGTGATCGTCACGGCGGGCGGCACGCCGGTGAAGCTCGGCATTCCGGGCGAGATGGAGTACGCCGGGAAGGGTGTCTCCTATTGCGCCATCTGCGACGGGGCCTTCTTCAAGCAGCAGGTCATCGTCGTCGTCGGTGGCGGGGATGCGGCCGTGGAGGAAGCCGACTTCCTGACGCGCTACGCCTCGAAGGTCTACGTGATCCACCGCCGGGACGAGTTCCGCGCCTCGCGCATCCTGGTGGAGCGCCTCACGGCGAATCCGAAGGTGGAAGTGCTGTGGAATACCGTGGCCGACGAGATCGTCGGCGACGAACAGGGACTCATGAAGGGCATCGTGCTGCGCGATGTGAAGACGGACGCCGTGCGCACCCTGGATGCCACCGGCTGCTTCGTCTTCGTCGGCTTCCGTCCGAACACGGGGATCATCGACGGGCACTTCGATCACGACGAGATGGGCTACGTGGTCACCGACACGATGATGCAGACGTCGATCAAGGGCTTGTTCGCGGCCGGTGACCTGCGCTCGCAGTTGACGCGCCAGGTCACCACGGCGGTCGGGGACGCGACGACGGCGGCGATCGCGGTCGAGAAGTACCTCAAGGCGCGCGCCGAAGGGGGACATGCCGTGGATCCGCACGGCACCGGAGGCTACGCGGTATGAAGATCGACGTCCGAACCGTCGGCCCGTTCCAGGAGAATTGCTATCTCGTCGTGGACGAAGTGACCAATCGCGCCGTGCTCGTCGATCCGGGCGATGAGGGCGAGCGGCTCGCGCGGATGGTGCGCGAGTCGGGCGCCCAGCTCGAGGCGATCTGGCTCACGCATGCGCACATCGATCACATCGGTGCGATTGCCGACGTGCGTCGCACGTACGATGTCCCCGTGCACCTGCATCCGCTCGACCTGCCGTACTACACGCATCTCTCGGCGCGCGCCGCGGAGATGTACGGCGTGCCGTTCGAACAGCCGGAGGGTCCCGATCACGAGCTCGCCGACGGCGACGTGCTCACCTGCGGCACACTCCAGTTCACGGTCATGCACGTGCCGGGGCACGCCCCGGGGCTCGTCAGCTTCAATGGCGAGGGGGTCGCGCTGTCGGGCGACCTGCTCTTCGCCGGCTCGATCGGGCGCACCGACCTGCCGCTGTCGAATCCGTTCGACATGGACGCCTCGCTCGACCGGTTCGGCGCCCTGCCGTCGAGCACCACCGTCTATCCGGGGCACGGCGGGCCGACGACGATCGGCGAAGAGAAGCGCTCGAACCCATTTCTGGCTGGACGCGCGCGGGCGCTGAAGCGATGACGGACCGCGCCGTGCCATTCGCGCTTACCAGCGTCGTGCTGCTGGCCGCCTGGCTCGGCGCCGCCCTCCTCGTGGCGACGGTCGTCGCCCCGGCCGCCTTCGCCGTGCTGCCGAGCCGGACGCTGGCCGGCGCGTTGGTGGGGCGGGTGTTGCCCGTGGTGTTCTGGACGGGCATCGCGATCGGCTTGACTGCCGCGGCGCTGACCTGGGCGATGGCACCGCGCGGATGGCGAACGAGCGCCATGCTGGTATTGGTCCTCGCCTGCTCGATCGCGCAGCTGGGTGTCGCGCCGCGCATCCAGCGCGTGCGCGAACAGATCGGTGGCGCGGTGGACGCGCTCGATCCGTCCGACGCACGACGGCGTGCCTTCGGGCGGCTGCACGGGCTCAGCGTCGCCTTCCTGGGCGTCGGCGGAATTGGAGCCCTGGTCGCGCTGACGGTGTTGTCCCGCCAGCTCGCCGCGCGGAGCACGCCGTGAGCGGCGAGCGTCGCATTCATCGTCACGGCGGCGCACTTGCGCTCCTGTCGTCCTATCGACGTTCGATCATCCCTTCCCGAGAGCATTGACCATGGCCGCCGGCACCCGTACCGAGAAGGATCCCCTCGGACCCAAGGAAGTCCCCAATGAGGCGCTCTACGGTGTGCAGACCCTGCGCGCCAAGGAGAACTTCCCGATCAGTGGCCTCGCGCCGCTGTGGCCGTTCGTCATGGCGCAGACGTGGATCAAGAAGGCGGCGGCGATGACGCACAAGGAAACGGCCCGCCTCGATGCCAAGCTCGCCGACGCCATCGTCGCAGCGGCCGACGAGGTGCTCGCGCATCGCCACGATGCGCAGTTCATCGTCGACCCGTACCAGGCGGGCGCCGGAACGTCGCACAACATGAACGTGAACGAGGTGCTGGCGAACCGCGCGAACGAGCTGCTCGGCGGCGAGCGGGGGACGTACACCCCCGTCCACCCGAACGATCACGTGAACATGGCGCAGAGCACCAACGACACGATCCCGACGACGATCCGCCTGTCGATCCTGTCGCAGCTCGATGGCCTCGTCGGCGCATTCGACGGGCTCCGCGACGCGCTTGCCGTCAAGGGACGGGAGTTCGACGACATCGTGAAGGCGGGACGCACCCACCTGCAGGACGCGATGCCGATCCGCCTCGGCCAGGAGTTCACCGCGTACGCGGGGTCGATCGACCGCAACATCCGGCGCGTGAAGCAGGCCGCGGACTATCTGCGCGATCTCGGCATCGGTGGCAGCGCGGTCGGAACGGGCGTGACGGTCGAGCGCGAGTACCCGGCATTGATGAACAAGTACCTCAAGACGGTGACCGGGCTGGACATCCGGATCGGTGAGGACCGCATCCAGCTGATGCAGAGCATGGGCGATCCCGCCGCGTTCAGCGCCACGCTCCGGATCCTCGCCGTGGACCTCAGCAAGATCGCCAGCGATCTGCGGTTGATGGTCATGGGTCCGCGCACGGGCATCGACGAGATCAAGCTGCCGGCGGTGCAGCCCGGCTCCTCCATCATGCCGGGGAAGATCAATCCCTCGATCCCCGAGATGGTCAATCAGGTCTGCTATCAGGTGATGGGCCTCGACACCACGGTGAGCATCGCGGCCGAGCACGGCCAGCTCGAGCTGAACGTCATGATGCCGGTGATCGCGCACAACATCCTGCTCTCGATGCGCATTCTGACGAACACGGCGAAGGTGTTCACGGAGAAGTGCATCGTGGGAATCGAGGCGAACCGCCCCATGCTCGCGTACTGGGTGGAGCGGAGCGCCGCGCTGGCGACCGCGCTCATGCCGCACATCGGCTATGCGAAGGCGGCCGAGTTGAGCAAGCAGTCCGTGAAGGAGGGCGTGCTCGTGCGCGACATGGTGAAGCGTGACAAGCTCCTGCCGGCCGACGAGATCGACGACGTGCTCGACCTTCGGAAGATGACCGAGATCGGCGTGCCCGGCGGCAAGCACGGAATGGTGGCCGGCGGCTGAGCCGGCCCTGTTCGCGGTACCGGAGCGTCGTTAGCTTGGAAACGTGCGCATCACCACCCAGGCGGAATACGGACTGATCTGTGCTCTTCACCTGGCCCGTCGTCTGAACGACGGGCCGGTGACGGGTCGCGAGATCGCCGCCACGGAGCGGCTGCCGGCCGACTACGTCGAGCAGATCATGCTCAAGCTACGCCGCGCCGAGATCGTGCAGAGCACTCGAGGCGCGCACGGCGGCTATCGCCTCGCCCGGGATCCTCGGCACATCAGCGTGCGCGACGTCATCGCCGCCTCCGAGCATTCGACATTCGAGGTGCACTGCACGTCGCACCCCGTGGAGGAGGAGCGCTGCAACTCGTCGCACGATTGCAGCATTCGTCCGGTCTGGATGCTGCTGCAGCGCCGCATCGACGACGTGCTCGAGAGCGTTCGACTGAGCGACCTCCTGATGCAGGAGAGCGAGGTGCGCGAGCGCATCGGACTGGTGCCGGCGGCGACCGGTCGCCTGGCGCTCCCCGTCCTGCAGGGCTGACGCTCCGGCGCCGATGCGCCTCTTCCGTTCGTTCCGCGACGATCGTGCGCTCCAGCGCGGCAGCGCATCGTACGTCGACGCGCTCATGGTGGAACCGGCGGCCGCTGACGTCGCGTGGCTCGGGGCCTCGGCCACCCGCGGCGACACGGATCATGCGACCTGGGAGCTCCGTTATCTGCGACGCGCGGTGGGCGTGCTCGTCGCCCAGCGCGATGCGCTGGACGACCGGACGCCGTCGGAAGTGCTGCGGACCCTAGTTGCGCGGATGGAGCGCGACCCCAAGGTTGACGGCGAGCAGCGTGAGCTGGCGGAGCGCCAGATCAAT
>JBBQDE010000129.1:0-7307 GCA_038319425.1 Gemmatimonadales bacterium | reverse complement strand
GTTGCGGATGCACGTCTCCGACGTGATGTCGTTGCCGAGCACCTCCACGCGGTTCACGATGGCGGGCTGCCGCTCGTCGACCTCCCACCGGAGATTCACCGTGGGCGTGCCGTCGGGGCCCGTGACCCGCTGCACCACCGGATGCACGTTGGCGTAGATGTACCCTTCGTTCGCGTAAGCCTCGCCCACACTGCGTGTGGCTTCATCCCAACGCGACTGGTCGAAGTACTGGTCGTCGTCCATCTTGCGGCCGGTACGCAGCAGGCCCTTCACGGCGCCCGTAATCGTCGTCGGCCGCTCGCCGAAGGGATAGAACCGCGCGATATCCTCGTTCGAGAAGTGCCGGCTGCCCGTCACCTCGAACGTGCCGATCTTGTACCGCGGTCCTTCGTTCACCGTGATGTCCACCAGCGCCTTGCCCTTGGCGCGGTCCACCTTGAGCGTGTCCTTGAGCACTTGCGCGTCGATGTATCCCTTCGACGCGTACAGCGCGGGAATCTTCTCGCTCACGTCGGCGGCGTACTTGTCGGCGTCCAGCTCGCCCTTCTTGGTGAACAGGAAGCCCTCGGGCTTCGTGGACATCGCCGACACGACCTGCTTGTCCGACACACCGGCGTTGCCCTTGATGTCCACACCGGAGATCGCCAGGCGGCGCCCTTCGTCCACGTGGAAGAGCAGATTGAGCTGACCGTTCACCGTGGTCGTCTCCGGCGTCACGCGGGCGAGATAATATCCCTCCGCCTGATACAGGGAGTCGATGCGCTGCACGGCGTGCGCGACCTGGGCGGGATCGACCGGACGTCCGATCAGCAGATCGACGCGGTCACGCACGTCGCCGCGCGAGAGCCGGTCGGTGCCCGTCACGTCCACGGCGTTGAGCAGCGGCCGCTCACGCAGCACGAAGACCAGCTGCGCGCGGTTGCCACCGGCCTCCAGCTCGCAGGTCGCCTGCACATCCTCGAACTGGCCGAGGGCGTAGAGGGACCTGATGGCGCGATCGATGACGCGATAGTTCATCGCGCCAGGCGCGATCCCCACTTCGGAGCGAAGCGTGGCGTCAGGCGTGCGCGTGGCGCCGCGGAAGGCTATGGAGTCAGGTGCGGCGCAGCGGCCCGCGACTGCGGCGTCCTGCGCGCGCGCCGTCGCCCCTACTGACAGCAGGGCGACGGCAGCACAAAAAAGGCGATTCATCACAATAATATACACAGGAAAAGGCCGGCTGGGTCCCCAGTGTTGGACCCAGCCGGCCTGCTGCGGGTTTCCCCGCCGAGCGAACTACGCCTTCGACGCGCTCGAGAGCACCTTGAAATCGAGCTTGCTGCCATCCGCGGCGGCGTCGACTTCGATCTCGTCTCCCTTCGTGAACTCGCCCAGGAGAATCTTCTCCGAGAGCGGATCCTCGATGAACTTCTGGATCGACCGCTTGAGCGGCCGCGCCCCGTACGCCTCGTCATAGCCGTTCTTCACGAGCAGCTCCGTCGCGGCGTCGGTGAGCTTGATCGTCAGCTCGTCCTCCGCCAGGCGCTTCCGCACGTCCTTGAGCAGGATCGACACGATCTGCGAGATGTGCTCGCGGCTGAGCGGATGGAAGACGATGACGTCGTCCAGGCGGTTCACGAACTCCGGGTTGAAGACGACCTTCAACTCCTCCTTGACCTTCTCCTGCATCCGCTCGAACGACTGCACGCTGTCGCCCGTCGTGAACCCGAGCCCCTTGCCCTTGGTGATGTCCCGCGCGCCCACGTTCGACGTCATGATCACCACGGTGTTCTTGAAGTCGATCTGGCGTCCGTAATTGTCCGTCAGATGGCCTTCGTCGAGCACCTGGAGCAGGATGTTGAACACGTCCGGGTGTGCCTTCTCGATTTCGTCGAGCAGGATCACCGAATACGGCTTGCGGCGGATCGCCTTCGTGAGCGTGCCCGAATCCTCGTAGCCCACGTAGCCCGGCGGCGCGCCGATGAGCCGCGACACCGAGAACTTCTCCATGTACTCGCTCATGTCCACGCGGATGAGCGCGGACGCGTCGGCAAACAGGAACTTCGCGAGCGAGCGTGCGAGCTCGGTCTTCCCGACCCCGGTGGGGCCGCTGAAGATGAACGAACCGATCGGCCGGTTGGGGTCCTTGAGACCCGCGCGACTGCGCCGGATGGACCGGCTGATGGCCTTGATGGCCTCGTCCTGCCCGATCACGTTGCGATGCAGCTCATCCTCCATCCGCAGCAGGCGGCTGGTCTCCGCCTCCTGAAGCCGCGTCACGGGAATTCCCGTCCACCGGCTGACGATGAACGCGATCTCCTCTTCGCCCAGCACCGGCCGATGCGACTGCCGACGCTGCTCCCACTCTTCCTGCTTCTTGCGAATGTCGCCCTGGATCTCCCGCTCCTTGTCACGCAGCGAGGCGGCCTTCTCGAAGTTCTGATCGCGGACGGCGGCTTCCTTGTCCGTGTTCACCTTCTCGAGGTCGGCCTTCAGCGCTGCCACTTCCGGCGGCGGCGCCTGGGCGGCGAGCCGGGCGCGGGCGCCCGCCTCGTCGATCACGTCGATTGCCTTGTCGGGCAGGAAGCGATCCGTAATGTACCGCTCCGACTGCTTCGCCGCGAGCAGCAGCGTGCTGTCGGGGATCGTCACCTTGTGATGATCCTCGTACTTCTTGCGCAGCCCCTTCAGGATCTCGACCGTCTCCTCGATCGAGGGCGGATCGACGACGACGGTCTGGAAGCGGCGCTCGAGCGCGCCATCCTTCTCGATGTACTTGCGATACTCGTTAAGCGTCGACGCACCGACGCACTGCAGCTCGCCGCGCGCGAGCGCCGGCTTGAGCATGTTGCTCGCGTCGATCGCGCCTTCGGCCGCTCCCGCGCCGACGAGCGTGTGCAGCTCGTCGATGAACAGGATGATGTTCTTGTTCTGGGCGATCTCGTTCATCACCGCCTTGAGCCGCTCCTCGAACTGGCCGCGGTACTTCGTGCCGGCGATGACCGCCGCCATGTCGAGCGAGAGCACGCGGTTGTCGCGGAGCGACTCCGGGCACTCGCCGTTGGCGATCAGCTGCGCCAGCCCTTCGACGATCGCCGTCTTGCCCACACCCGGCTCGCCGATGAGGACGGGATTGTTCTTCTTGCGACGCGTGAGCACCTCCATCACCCGCTCGATCTCCTTCGCCCGCCCGATCGTGGGATCGAGCTGGCCCTCGGCAGCGAGCTGCGTGAGGTCGCGGCAGAAATGGTCGAGCGCCGGCGTCTTGGACTTCTTCTCGCCCTTGGGGGCGGCCGGTGTCGGCTGCGCGCCGGCGGACGCCTGCGCGCCACCCTGCTGCTGCGGCATCTCGGTCCCGAGAATGCGCAGCGTCTCCGCCCGCGCCGCCTCGAGGTTCACGCCCGCGTCGGTGAGCACCTGTGCGGCAATCCCCTTCTCTTCACGCAGGAGGCCGAGGAGCAGATGCTCGGTGCCGACATATGAATGGCTGAGCTCGCGCGCCTCGCTCATCGCGAGCTCCAGCACCTTCTTCGCGCGCGAGGTATAGGGAAGATCGGGGCCGGTCGTCTGCGCGGCTTTTCCCTTCTTCACCGTCTCTTCGATCTTCTGCTGGATCTCGTCCAGCTCGACGGAGAGGTTCTGCAGCACGGTGGCCGCGACGCCTTCGCCCTCTCGGATCAAGCCGAGCAGGATGTGCTCCGTGCCCACGTATTCGTGGTGGAGACGGGCGGCTTCCTCGCGCGCCATGGCAAGAACCTTCCGCACCCGCTCGGTAAAGTTGTAGCCGTTCATACAGTCCCTCAGGACCCAGTGTGGTCGTGCTGCTAGCCGACCGCGCTCGCGTCGTCCTCCAGCGCCCTGCGCACATAGCGCGCACGCGCCAGATTCGTCTCGCTCTCGGTCAGCGATCGTCCTTCCGCGGCCGACAGATGCGCGGCCTGCGAAAAGATCAGGAGCTTGTTGAGGGTATATACACTGAGGCCTCGGATCAGTTTCAGTCCGACGGCCAGACGTACGCCGCTGAGATAATTCATCGCTTCGTCGAACGTGAGGCTTCGCGCGTAACGCAGCGTGCCATACGCCCGCCAGAGCTTGTCTTCGATAATATAGCCGGCGTCGCGCAGCAGGACACGCCGCGCCTCCTCCTCTCGCTCGATCACGTGACCCACCACGCGAATGAGCTGGTCCAGCAGATCCTCTTCCGACCGCCCGAGCGTGGTCTGGTTCGAGATCTGGAAAAAATTCCCCACCACTTCCGACCCCTCGCCGTACAACCCGCGGTAGGTCAATCCCATCTGTTGCAGGCCGGCGAGCACCCGCCCGATTTCCTTCGTCAGCACCAGTCCCGGCAGATGAATGAGTACCGAGGCACGCATCCCGGTTCCCACATTCGTCGGACAGGCGGTGAGAAAGCCGAACTCAGGGTGGTACGAGAAGGGGACCCGTGCTCCGATCTCGCGGTCAACCCGATCGAGCGCGGCGAATGCGGCGCGGAGCTCGAACCCGGATTGCAGCGACTGGAGCCGCAAATGATCCTCTTCGTTGATCATGACGCTCAAGCCGTCCGACAGATACACCGCCGCCCCGGACCGTAACGGGTGTTGGGCTTCGAGCCCCGCCAGCTCCTTGCTCACGAGGTGGCGCTCGAACAGCATCGCCCGGTCACCCGGACCCAGCTCGTCGACCCGCACCACGCAGTGCTCGGGCATGTCGGGGAGCGACTGCAGCGCGTCGCGCACCTGCGCCAGCACCCGCAGCCGCTCACCGTCGCGCGCGCGTCCCGTGAACGCGTAGCCGTCGACGTTGCGCGCCAGGCGCACGCGCGTGGAGAGCACCACGTCGGAATGCGCGCCCGACGCGTCGAGCCAGCGCACGCCGCCGTCGGGAAGGAGAGAGAGGTCGAGCGTCATTCCAGCACCCGGATCCGGTCGCGCAGCTGCGCGGCGACCTCGAATTGTTCCTGCTCGATGGCCCGGCGAAGCTTGTCGCGCAGCTCGCCGAGCACGGACGACTTCTCGAGCACCTCGTCCTTCGGCGCGCGGTACGGCTGCCCGATGTGGCGCGGGCTGCCGTGCACGCGACGCAGCAGCTCGCGCATGCTCGGCTCGAAGGTCGTGTAGCAGCGCGCACAGCCCATCCGGCCCGTGGCACGGAAATCCTTCATCGTGAGTCCGCAGAAGCCGCACTTCCCCGCGTCGGTATTGGGGCCGGACTGCTGCTGTACCGCCTGCAGGAATTCCCCCAGCGGATGCTTCGGCGTCGCGACCGTCGTCTCCACGCCGCGCTCCGCCGCGCACTGCGCGCAGAGATGAAGCTGTCGCACGGCGTTGTTCTCGATCGTCGTGAGATTCACCTCGGCATCGCGCTCGTGGCAGTTGTCGCAAACCATCAGGCCACCACCTCCGGCAGGTCGATCTGGGAAAGCCGTCCGTCCTCGAGCTGCAGCACCCGGTCGGCCCTCGCGGCGAACGAGCGATTGTGCGTCACGACGACCATCGCGATCTCCATCTCGTGCGCCAGCTGTGCGAACAGGTCGTGCAGCCGCTCGCTGTTGTGATGATCCAGGTTGCCCGACGGCTCGTCGGCGAGAAGCACCTGCGGATCGGCCGCCAACGCCCGCGCCACGGCCGTGCGCTGCTGCTCGCCTCCCGAGAGCGCGCTCGGCCGGTGATGCACCCGCCCCGCCAGGCCGACCCGCTCGAGCAGCGCCATCGCGCGCGTTCGGGCACTCTCCACCTCCACGCCGGCGATCCGCAGCGGCATCATCACGTTCTCGAGCGCCGTGAACTCCCGCAGCAGATGGTGAAACTGGAATACGAACCCGACCGTGCGATTCCGCAGGATGGATACCGCATCGTCGTCCATCGTGTCGAGCGGACGACCGCCGATCAGCACCTGCCCCGCGCTCGGCCGGTCGAGGGCGCCGAGCAGGTGAAGCAAGGTGCTCTTCCCCGCGCCGCTCGCGCCGACGATCGCCACCATCTCGCCGCGCTCGACCTCGAGGTCCACGCCATCGAACACCGTGATCGCCCCGCCGTCGCCGCCGACGTACGTCTTCGTGAGGCCCTGCACCGCGAGCACGCTCATTCGCGCATCGCCTCCACCGGCAGCAGGCGCGACGCCTGGACCGCCGGGTAGATCGTCGCGAGCGCCGCAATCAGCAGGCTGGCCACCGCGGTGACGAGGATGTCCATCGGCTGCCGAGCCACGGGAAGATGATCGATGAAATACACCTGCGGGTCGAGCGGGATCAGCTTGAAGTGGTCGAGCGCGATCGCGGCGCCCACGCCCACGAGCAGGCCGAGCACCGTGCCCACGAGTCCGATCAGGAACCCCTGCGCCAGGAAGATGCGGCGGATCGAGGCGGCCGGCATCCCCATCGCCCGCAGGATGCCGATCTCCTTCGTCTTGTCGGTGACCACCATCGTCAGCGTTCCCACGATGTTGAATGCGGCAACGACGATGATGAGAGTGAGGATGAACGTCATGCCCAGCTTCTCGAGCTTGAGCGCCTGGAAGAGCGAGTTGTTCTGGGACTGCCAGTCTTCGGTCCGATACGGATAGCCGAGCGCTCGCGCCAGGCGAATGGCCACGTCGCCGGCCGTCCAGCGGCTGGTCGTGCGAACCTCGAGACCCGTCACGTCATCCTTCATCCCCGCCAGCTCCTGCGCCACCGGCAGCGACACGAAGACGTATCCGTTGTCGTACTCGTACATCCCCGTGTCGAAGATGCCCGTCACCTCGAGACGGCGCTCGCGCGGGATCGGCGTGCCCGTGACCGGGCTGACTTCGCTGCCCACCGTCGTCAGCGTGATGGAGTCGATGCCGGGATAGACGCCGAGCCGGTTCGCGAGTCGCGCGCCGAGCACGGCGCCGCGGCGCTGGCCATCGGAGGTCGCGAAACGGAAGTCCCCGCCAGTCGCGTGCGCGCGAATCGTCGTCACGGGCGGCCCGCCCTCCCCCTCCGGCAGAATCCCCATCACGTAGGCGCCGTCGCTGTACTGGTGGCCGGCGCCGATCAGCGCCTTCGTGTGCACGAACGGCGCGGCGGCGATGACGTCCGGATCCTTGCGCACCTTGTCGAGCACGGGCTGCCAATCCTTCAGGATCATGTCGGAGCCGTAGTTCAACACCCGCACGTCCGGGCTGCCGATCAGGATCTTCTCCCGCAGGTCGTTCTGCAGGCCGGTCATCACGCCCATGATGACGATGAGCGCGCTCACGCCGATCACCACGCCGCCGATGGCGATCACGCTGATCAGCGACAGCAGCTTCGAGCCGCGGCGGCTGCGCAGGTATCGCCAGGCGATCGACAGCTCGAGGCGCCG
>JBBQDE010000128.1:0-7316 GCA_038319425.1 Gemmatimonadales bacterium | reverse complement strand
CGGTCAAAAGGTTAATGCGCCGGATCGCCGCCGTTTGCTTGCGATCGACGCGTGAACTCGTCTAGGTAATGGAGGCCGGCGCCCGCCTCCACCCGGCCCGACGTCCAGCATACCGCCCCGTGATCTCCCCCACGCTCCTCGCTGACGACTTCGCGCGCCAGCTCCCCTACGAGGATTTCGTCGTCGCAGCGAATGCTGCGCTGGCGAGCGGCCCGCCCGTGCTCTGGTCCCTGCTGCCCGACGGCATGGAGTCCATTCGTCGCGAGCTCGGGGACACGCGTGCCGACGCGCTGGTGCGTGAGCTCATGCTGTTCGCCCGGCGCAACCTCCGCGGCACCGACGCCATCGCGGGCATCGGCGACGAGCTTGTCGTCCTGCTCGACGCTCCCGGGCCGGTGGCGGAGGCCGTGGGCCAGCGGGTGCTCGCCGCGACTCGAACGCACGTCTTCTCGGGTGGCGCATCCGACCGGTCGCTGCGCCTGACGCTGTCACTCGGAATTGCCTGTGCGCCGCAGCACGGCCGGACAGTGGATGAGCTGTTGGGGTCGGCGCGCTCCGCCCGTGTGACGGCCGGCCGAGACGGCCTGGCCTTCGCCCTCGCCGGCCGCCGCAACACGCTCGAAGTGGGTCGGTTCGTCGGGCGAACCGAAGAGTTGACGCAGCTTTCCGATGCGCTGGACGACATGGTGCGCGGGGTAGGACACGTGATCGCGGTCATCGGCGAGACCGGCGTGGGAACGAGCGCGCTCGTGCGCACGCTCGAGCCGGAGATCAGAATGCGCGGCGGCTCCCTGGTCCTCGCGGCCTGCCGGGAGAACACCCACGATGCGCCGTACGCGCTCTGGAGCGACGTGCTGCGCGCGGTCCGCCGCCTGCCGGTGAAGAGCACCCGCGTGTGGCGCGAGCTGCCGTCGCTGGATGCGTCCCTGGAGCGTGCAGACGAAGACGCCCCGCGCGGACGAAGCAAGATTCGCCTGCTCGAGGAGCTCGCCGACTTCCTGCGGCTCGGTGCGCAGCAGCGGCCGTTGGTGCTCCAGCTCGAGGAGCTTCAGTGGATCGACGCCGCGTCGTGGGATGCGCTGGAATACCTCATCCCGCAGCTGGAGAGCGAGCGTATCATGATCTCGCTCAGCTTCCGCACCGGGGAGGAGTACGACGACGTGATGGAGCGGTGGATGCGCCTCGTTACCCGGCCGCGCCACCACGAGCTCCGTCTCACCCGGCTCACGCGCGACGATGTGAAGCGCTGGCTGGAAGCGGCGATGCGGGGCGAGGAGGTGGGGCGCGACCTGCTCGCCTACGCGTATCGACAGAGTGAGGGCAATCCGCTGCTGCTCACGCATCTCTTGCGCGACCTCGAGGAGAGCGGGCATCTGGCATTCGACGGAACCCGCTGGGCCTGGAGCACCACCGCGAGCCTGCCGCCTCAGGCCAGCCTGGAACAGCTGCTCGAGCGTCGCATCGGCCGGCTTCCGGCATCCGCTCGCGCCATCCTCGAAGCGGCCGCAGTGCTGATGCACGAGTTCGACGAGGAGCTGATGGTGGAGATGACGATGCTCCCGCTCGAGGAGGTCGTCGAGGGGCTCGCGCGGCTGCTATCCGCCGAGCTGCTCACGCCCACGTTCGAGCGCGTGCGCGGAGCGTTCGCCTTCGCGCACGATGAAGTGGCGCGCGCGACGCGCGCGCTGCTCGACGACGGACGACGCGCGGCGCTTCACCTCCGCGCCGCTGAGCTGCTCGCGCGGCACGCCTCGGGTTCGGCCACCGAGATCGCCGCCCACTATTCCGCCGCGGGTGCCGATCGCGAAGCCCACGAGTATTCGCTGCTCGCCGCCGACGCGGCGCTCGCGCTGTACGAGAACGGGGCCGCCTCCACGCTGCTGGCCGACGCGGAGCGCACCGCGCCGACCGATGAGGCGCTGGCCGAGGTTCGCGTCCGGATGGCGTCGCTCGCCGAGATCGCCGGGCGCTACGAAGAGGCGGAGGCGCTGTGTGAGCTGGCGCTCGCGTATTACGAGGAGCGCGGCGACCGGCTTCACGCACTGCGCGTGAAGCGGACGCGGATGATGGTGCGTATCCAGCGCGGGCAGTCGGCCCGCGATACGCTCGAAGCCCTCCTCACGCTCGAGGAGGAGGCGAGCGCGGTGAACGCGGCCCCGGAGCGGGCGGCCATCCTGCTGCTGATCTCCCAGACGCATTGGCGCCTGGGCGATCCCAGCGCGTCGCAGCGGGTGGCCGAGGAGTCGCTCGCAATTGCCGAGCGAGTCGGCGACCGGCTGCTGATCGCCGACGCGTGCATCCGGTGCGCGATCACCGTGCAGTTCACGGAACCGGCACGCGCGAGGGCGCTGCATCATCGCGCGCTCCAGATCTCGACCGATCTGGGCGAGATCTTTCGGCGCGTGCGCTGCCTGATCAACCTCGGCGTTCTGGAGCTGATCCAGAACAACTGGACCGAGGCGCGCGACGCGCTGCAATCGGCGGCGGACGAGGCGCGCACGGCCGGTCTCACGGAGATGTGGGGGCACGCCGCGCTGAACCTCGGCGTGACGGCGGCCCGCATCGGCGAGTACGACACGGCCGCCGAGCAGCTTGGCCAGGCGCTGCAGCTCTGCGCGGCGGTGCAGAACAGCCAGCTGCAGCTGTACGCCACCTACAACCTTGCGCACCTCGAGCGGGACCGCGGGCGGTTCCGGCTTGCCGGCGACACCTATGAGCTGGTCGTGGCGCTGGCCGAGCGTATCGGACAGGTGGAGGTGCAGGAGGGTGCCCGGGCGGGCTACGGATTGTCGCGCCTGGAGGGCGGTCACGAGTCGGATGCCCGGGCGGCCGCAATGCGGGTCAAGGTGTTCCTCGAATCGCGAGCGGACTGGTTCCAGGGGCGCGAGCTCGGGGAAGCCTTGCTGCTTCGCCTGCAGCGGCTGGACGGCCGGCAGGTGGAGATGCCGGCGCGATTGGAGCGGGCGCTGGACCTGGCGGATGCGACAGATGTTTACGCGGCAGCGTGGCTGACCGCCGAGTTCTGGGACGACGTGCATCCCGTCGCGCCGGGGCTCATGGACCGTGCCGTCAGCCGCTACGGCACTCGCCCGGAGGTGCTAGGTAATCCAAAGATCAGGGACCGCTTTGCTGTACTGTTATTTGACAGCAAATCCACTATTGACCGATCCTGACGGGCTCGGTAGCTTTATGTCCAAGGAGAACAGGGGTGCCGCCGCAGCCGGTGGCAGTCAGTTGGAGGGTTCTCCCCCACATCGCTCGGGTTCTTGCCGCTGTATTTCAGCGGTTCTACCCGATCGTTCACCGCGTCTCGCGGGGTAGCTATGCGTCGCAACTATTGGGTCGTCGTCGCCAGCGCGCTCGTCATCGGCGTGCTCGCTGGCTGCTCTGACACCGTCGTCTCCCCGTCCGCCGCGCCGAGTGCTGCGCCGACGTCCACGATGCTCGCGCCGGTCGGCCGGCCGACCATGTCCCTTTCAGGGAAGAATTCCAAGAACGAAACCACCCAGTTCACGGTGAATCAGTGGGGTGGCGTGTTCTACGTCGGCAACCACGCCGTCGTCTTCCCGGCGCACAGCATCTGCGACCCCGCCACCAGCACCTACGGCGAAGGTCAGTGGGACGCGCCGTGTACGCCCCTCACGCGCGCGATCAAGATCAGCGCCCGGGTGAGCACGGTCAACGGCGTCAAGGCGGTCGATTTTTCGCCTGAGCTCCGGTTCGTTCCGTCGGTCCAGCCCACGCGCTGGGTCTGGATCTTCATGTACACGCCGGAAGCGCGCGGCGCGAGCGACCTCACGCCGTTCAACATCCTGTTCGCGCCGACCCCTGGTGCAAGCCCAGTCAACGACGCGCTCACGGATGCCACGCTTCGCACGTACGTCGACAACCGGTTGGGCATCTCGTCCCGCCGGATCAAGCACTTCTCGGGTTACGTCGTGGCGAGCGGATTTACCTGCGACGTGAACAGTGAAGGCTGCAGCGGCTCGGGCACGCCGTAAGAGGATTCATCGTCGAGCATGCATCGTGAACGCGCCCGCCCACCAGCGGGCGCGTTCATTATCCACGACGACCTTTCCCACCTGGTGGCGCCACGATTCCTTTCGTGCATGATGCTCTCGCCATCCACAGCCCTTCGCCGCGAATGAGCGCACGCACCGCGAGCGTGCCATCGGCGCCATCCCGAACGCAGCGCGGACTCGTGGCGGGCGCCGTGACTGGGGCGTCGATGCTCGGCCTGTTGATCGGGATCGGACATCGCGCGGGCACCGCGTGGCGACCGATCAATGCCGCGGCACACTCCCTCCTGGGCTCCCGCGCCGATGGCGTGTGGAGTTACCATGGAAGTGTGACGCCGGTGGGGGGTCTGGTGGTTCTTACAATGAGCGTGGCAGCGGGGCTGTTGGTCGCACGAATCACCTCGTCGTTTCACACAGTGCACCTGATCGCGGCGGCGGCAGGCGTGGCATTCGCGAGCTACGTCCTGCATCTCCACCTCGTCGCCAGAGTGTCGGGCGGTCTCGCCGCCTTGCTCTCCGTCGGAGAGTTGCGAGGGATGTACGTCATGCTGGCGGTCGCGCTCGTGGTTGGTATGTGCTTTGCCTTTCCCCCGGTCGCGACGACGCCGAATCGATAGGCGTGACAGGATGTGCGGATCCGTCATCCGGGATGCAAAGGTCGGGCGTGATGCACGGTTTGAGTTGGTCGGAACGTCGCGCTCGAGGAAGTGCGCTCAGCGTCGCTGAGCGAGTGCACCTTCACCGGGCGAGCCGTCGTGGGACAGGCGAAGGCAGGGCAGGACATCTTTCAGGAGGGGGCATGGACATCCTCGTGATGCTCGAGGAAAACCCCGATCACTCGCCAGTGCTCGCGCACGTGAATTCCGTACCGTCACCCCTCGCCTCCGATCGTCCGGCGCGCGACATCGTGACGCTGTACGGCGTGCCCAGTGCCGAAACGCTTGCGCTGGCACTGGCAGCGGCGGTGGAATCGCACCGGACGGGGGAGGGACACACCAACGCGGACGCGATCAGGCACCTCGGCGTGTCCGACCGTGGTGCCGTGGGTGATGCCGCCTGGCGCGATGCAGGTACCGGCGAGCTGGTGACACGCGATGTCGAGATTCCACTGGCGATCCTTCAGGGAACGGCCACCCAGCTGCTCAGCGAGTTCGGGCAGCTCATCCGCCGGCTCGTCGCCGGGCTTTCGATGCCCGATTGGCCGGAAGGCACGCGCCGCAACATCACGATCTCCCTGAGCCCCGTGGTCGGCTTGGCGGCTCCGGTGCTGGCCCCGCTCGAATCGATGCTTGATCGACTCCGTGAAGGCGATGCGATGGCCTACGACTACGAGGGCGACTGACACGACACTCCCCGTCAGAGATATGGAAGGGCCCGGTCGGCTTCGCCGACTGGGCCTTTTTTTCTGATCCGGTGCCGGTCAGGGCGTCTTCCGGCTGGCTGCCACGAAGAACGTGAAGGGGAATCCAAGTTGAGCGTGACCCGTTGGCCGGTTCACGCACGCCGGGCGCCTCTCAACTTGGATTCCCATCCTGGGCCAGGAGCATGGTCGTGTGTCGGTCCACCCTGCTTGACACCTCGCGCCTCCAACGGCATCTCTCAGGTGACCGCAGGAGGTGGGGCCATGCCACGGCGCTTCGCTCGCCACTCGCCGGCCCGGACGTCCGGGGGTGAGCGCGTGTTCAAGGACGACAGAGGGCGCCTAGGGAGCGGCGCGCCGATACGGCGCGACACCCCCGATGGCGCCCTCGTGCATCGTCCCGGAAGTGTGTGGCGCAGCACTGTCCCATCCGACGGCACACTCCCATAGCCGGACGGAGGTACGCGAATGCGAGAGTATCGGGGATCGGCAATCCGCAACATCGCGGTGGTTGGACACGGGGCGAGCGGCAAGACCAGTCTGGTCGATGCGCTCGCCTTCGTGTCCGGATCCAGTAAACGCCACGGCAGCATCGGCGACGGCACCACCCTCACCGACACCGCGCCAGAAGAGATCGAGCGCGGCTACTCCATCAGCCTCGGTTGCGCGCACGCCGAGTGGATGGACACCAAGATCAACCTCCTCGATACACCGGGCTTTCTCGACTTCCAGGGCGACGCCATCGGCGGGCTCGCCGCGGCGGACGGTGCGCTCTGCGTCGTGAGCGCGACGGCCGGTGTGGAGGTCGGCACCGAGCGCATGTTTCGCGAGGCGACGCTGCGCCAGGACCCGGTGCTGTTCGTCGTCACGATGATGGACAAGGAGCACGCCCACTTCGATCAGATCTACGCGCAGATCAAGGCGCGGCTCACCTCCAAGGTGATCCCGATCGAAGTGCCGGTGGGCGAAGGCGCCGACTTCCACGGTATCGTGAACCTGTTCGACAAGCGCGCGCACGTGTACGCGCGCGGTGCGCGCAGCGGCGCGTACGAGGAAACCGACGTCCCCGACGAAGTCCGCCCGCAGTTCGACCGCTACTACGCGGAGCTGATCGAGACGATCGCCGCCACGGACGACACCCTGCTCGAACGCTACCTGAACGGCGAGGAGATCACGCGCGACGAGGCGATCGCCGCGATGAAGGAAGCGATGAAGCGGATGGAGCTGTTCCCGCTCTTCTGCGTATCCTCCACCCTCAACTACGGCACGCGCGCCGTCCTCTCCACCATCGTCGAGCTGATGCCCAACGCCTACGAGATGGAGGAGCTGCACGCCTTCACCGGCGCCGAGGGCGGTCACACGGTCCAGATCCATGCGACCGACGAGTCGCCGTTCGCCGCGCTGGTGTTCAAGACCCAGAGCGAGCCGCACGTGGGCGACGTGACGCTCTTCCGCGTGCTCTCGGGGGCCGCGCACAACGGCGACGAGGTGTACAACGTCACCCGTGACGCCACCGAGAAGCTCAACCATCTCGCCGTGCCGCTCGGACGCGAGCGGATCGAGGTGCCGACCCTGCACGCGGGCGACATCGGCTGCGTGGCCAAGCTGCGGAGCACGCACACCAACGACACCCTCTCCACTCGCGCGCATCCGGTGCGCCTGCCCGAGATCCGGTTCCCGACGCCGCTGGTGCAGATGGCGATTCACCCCGTCAACCGCGCCGACGAGGAGAAGCTCCAGGCGGGCCTCCATCGCTTGCACGAGGAGGATCCCTCGTTCGAGATGACGTACAATCCGGAGACACACGAGACGCTCGTGGCCGGCATGGGCGAGCGCCACCTGGAGGTCGCACTGGCCAAACTGAAGCGGAAGTTCGGCGTCACGGCCGAGCTGACGAAGCCGAAGATCGCGTATCGCGAGACGATCCGGCTTCGCGC
>JBBQDE010000127.1:0-7345 GCA_038319425.1 Gemmatimonadales bacterium | reverse complement strand
CGTCCTTCGTGGCGAAGAAGGCGGCGTGCGGCCCACCGTAGCCCATCGGGACGCCGAACCGCTGGCTGTTGCCGACGCAGACGTCCGCGCCCCATTCGCCGGGCGGCGTGAGCAGCACGAGGCTCATCAGGTCCGTCGCGGTGATCACGAGGCCGCCGGCGGCGTGCACCTGCTCGGCCACGGCGCGATAGTCCAGCACCACGCCGTCGGTCGTCGGGTACGAGAGCAGCACGCCGAAGAACCCGCGTCCGAGCTGTGCCGTCGTCACATCGCCCACCTGCGTCTCGATCCCGCGCGCGTGCGCGCGCGTCTGCACGACGTCGATCGTCTGTGGATGGCAGCGCGCATCGATGAACAAGGTCGTCCGCTCCGGGGAGCCCTTCGCCTGATACGCCATGAACATCGCTTCCGCCGCCGCCGTCCCCTCATCGAGCAGCGAGGCGTTCGCGATCTCGAGGCCAGTCAGGTCCATCACCATTGTCTGGAAGTTCAGCAGCGCCTCGAGACGTCCCTGAGCGATCTCGGCCTGATACGGCGTGTATGCCGTGTACCAGCCTGGATTCTCGAGGATGTTCCGCTGGATCACCGGCGGCGTGATGGTGTCGCTGTAGCCGTAGCCGAGGAATGACCGGAAAATGCGGTTCTTCCGGGCGATCGTGCGCAGGTTGGCGAGCGCTTCATGCTCGCTGCGGCCGGCGTGGATGGCGAGCGGTCGGCGAAGCCGGATCGCTTCGGGAATCGTCGCGTCGATCAGGTCGTCGAGCGTCGGATATCCCACCGCCGCCAGCATCTCGCGGATCTCATCCTCGCTCGGCCCCACGTGGCGCGGAACGAAGTTGTCGAAGCCCGCCGCGGGCGCCGTTCGGATGGTCGTCGTCATGCGAGCCTCAGGCGCCAGCGGGGCGCCGGTGGATGCGAAAGGTTTGATGGCGGTGTGTGCACGCCGCCGGCCGGACCTGAATGGAACTCATGTCGCGGCCGCGTCGTTCCGGCGCGCGCTTCAATAAGATAGAAGATAGCGACCCGGCCGAAGGGCTGGCGTCGGGCGCCGCGCGGTTCGACTCCGGCCCGACGTGACCTGCATCGCTTGACCGCGTCCTGACGGAGGGTGAACGTTGACGCGCTTTCCCTTCCTCCGCCGGACGCCAATGACCCGCTTCGATCCCTCCCCGCGCTCCCGCGCCCACCGCTGGGCGCCATTCGCCATCGCGGCCGCCGCCCTCCTCGGGTGCAAGGGCACCGACTCGCCATCCGGGGGCACCGGAGACGTGGGGGGCACGATGGTCATCGCCACGCCCGGCGAGGCGCAGACGATCCTGCCACCGCTCGTGGCGTCTCAGGCGGATCGCGAGATCACCGATCTGCTGTACGATCGGCTGGCCGACATTGGCCCCGGGATGAACACGATCGGAGACAAGGGCTTCGTGCCGCAGCTGGCGGACCGCTGGCAGTGGTCTCCCGATTCCCTCTCCATCGCGTTCTCGCTCAACCCGAAGGCCCGGTGGCACGATGGACGCCCCGTCCGGGCGAGCGACGTGCGCTTCAGCGTCAAGCTGATCAAGGATCCGGCCCTCGCGTCACTCGCCAGCCCGATGATCGGCAACATCGACAGCGTCTCGGTGAAGGACTCGCTGACCGCGGTCGCGTGGTTCAAGCAGCATACCCCCGAGCAGTTCTACGACCTCGTGTATCAGGTCGTGATCGTGCCCGAGCACATCCTGGCCAACACGCCGGTGGCGCAGCTCAAGACGGCCGACGTCGCACGCCGCGGGATCGGATCGGGACGGTTCCGGCTCGCGTCCTGGCAGCCCGGCCAGCGGATCGAGCTCATCGCCGACACGGCGAACTATCGGGGCCGCGCCAAGCTCGATCGCGTGGTCTTCACCTACTCGCCCGACTTCAACGCCGCGGCCGCGCGCTTCTTCTCCGGCGACGCCGACATGTTCGAGCAGCTTCGTCCCGAGCAGATCGCCAAGATCCAGACCGACAGCCAGCGGCGTGCGGTTCGCTATCCGTCGTTCCAGTACGCCTACCTCGCATTCAACCTCGTCGATCCCAAGCAGCCCACGCGTCCGCACCCGCTCTTCGTCGAGCGCGCGCTGCGCCGGGCGCTCACGATGGCGGTGGATCGCCGCGCCATGCTGCGCAACGTGTTCGACACGCTCGGCACGCCGCTCTATGGTCCGTTCCCCAACACGGTCGCCGTGGCCGACACGACGCTGCCCCAGATCCCGTTCGACACGACGAAGGCGCGCGTCCTGCTCGACTCCGCCGGCTGGCTCCTCGGGCCCGACAGCGTGCGCGTGAAGAACGGCCGCCGGCTGGAATTCGGCCTCTCGTCGCCCAACTCGAGCGCGCAGCGCCATCTCTACGCCGTCCTGCTCCAGGCGGCGTTTCGCCGGGTGGGCGCGGCCGTGCGGCTCGACGAAACCGACTTCTCCACCTATGCGGCCAAGCAGGGCTCTCACGGGTTCGACACCGAGCTCGCCGTGTATCTGACCGATCCGAGTCCGTCCGGCTTCAAGCAGAGCTGGACGACGGCGGGCATCGCGAAGGATGGCTCCAACTTCCCGTCGTACTCGAACCCGGTCGTGGACGCGCTGCTCGACAGCGCAAGCGCGACGTTCGATCCGGCACGCACCCGATCGTACGCCCGACGCGCGTTCGAGACCATCATCGAGGACGCACCCGGGATCTGGCTGTACCAGCCCCCCACCGTCGCCGGCGTTCACAAGCGTATCCGCACGAGCGCCATGCGCCCGGACGGCTACTGGTCCGGCATGGCCGATTGGTGGATACCTGCCGCCGAGCGCACGTCGCGCGACCAGATCGGCCTGCGCGCCGCGCCCTAACCTGTGCGGCGGTACCTCAGCGGCCGCCTGCTGCAGGCGGTGAGCGTCGTCTTTCTCGTCACGACGCTCACCTTCCTGCTCGTGCACCTCGCGCCTGGTGATCCGCTCCAGGCCGCGCTCGACCGGCCCGGCGTCACGCCGGAGATCCGCGCCCACTGGCGCGCCGAGTTCGGGCTCGATCGTCCCATCGGCGAGCAGTACGTGCGCTGGGTGACGAATGCCGCACGCGGCGAGCTCGGATACTCCTTCTCCTACCATCGGCCGGTGCGCGACGTCCTCGCGGATGCGCTGCCACGCACGCTGCTGCTGGTGGGGCTCGCGCTCTCGCTCAGCTTCGCGCTCGGCATCGCCGTCGGGGTATTGCAGGCCGAACGCGTCGGCGGCACGAGGGATCGGTGGCTGGGGCGCAGCCTGCTCCTACTCTATTCCGTGCCCGACTTCTGGCTCGCGCTGCTCGCGCTGCTGCTCTTCGCTTACCGCATCCCCATCCTGCCGGCGGGCGGCATCGTGGATCCGGTGCTCCACGACTACCTCTCCCTAGGTGGTCGCGCTGTCGACCGCCTGCGGCACATCGTGCTGCCGGCGCTCACGCTCACCCTGCTCTCGAGCGCCGTGATCGCGCGCCACCAGCGCTCCGCGCTGCTCGACGTGCTGCCGAGCGACTGGATGCGCACGGCGCTGGCCAAGGGGTTGAGCTGGCGCGATGCCGTCCGGCGGCACGCGCTGCGCAATTCCCTTCTCTCCACCATCACGCTCGTCGGCCTGTCGCTGCCCTCCCTTGCCGCGGGCGCGATCTTCGTGGAGAAGGTCTTCTCCTGGCCCGGCATGGGAATGGTGACGGTGAGCGCCATCGCCGCGCGCGACTATCCGCTGATCACCGCGGGCGTGATGGTCATCAGCGTCTCGGTGGTGGTCGGCGCGCTCGTCGCCGACCTTGCGGTGGCAGCGGCCGACCCGCGCATCGGCATGCGATGACGACGGTGATCACGGCCGTGCGCGCCCGGCCGGTCCTCGCGCGATTGGCGCGCGACTCTCGCGCGCGCGCCGCGGCCGTGGTGTTGGTGGTGATCATCGGTTCGGCGCTGCTGGCCCCGGTGATCGCTCCACATGATCCCGCTGCGAATCTCGACATCGTGCACCTCAACAGCCAGCCGCCGTCGTGGGCCTACCCGCTCGGCACCGATCCGTTCAGCCGCGACGTCCTGTCGCGGCTCTTGTGGGGCACGCGCATCTCGCTCGCCATCGCCTTCGTTGCGGTCTCGCTTTCCATGACGCTTGGCGTCGTCGTCGGCGCCGTTGCCGGCTACGCCGGCGGCCTGGCCGATGCCGTGCTCATGCGCCTCGTCGATACGGCGCTCTCGATGCCCCGCCTCCTGCTGCTCATCGCGGTGGTCGCTCTCTGGGGCGACGTGAGCATCGCGGCCCTCACCTTGCTTCTCGCGGGCACCGGGTGGTTCGCCGTGAGTCGCTTGACCCGCGCCGAGACGCTCGTCGTGCGGGAGCGGGAGTTCGTGATCGCGGCGCGGATGCTCGGCGCATCGCCGTGGCGCATCCTCACGCGACACGTGCTGCCGAACGTGGCGGCTCCGGGGCTCGTCGCCGCCACGCTGGGGATCGCGAACGTCATCCTGCTCGAGGCTGGGCTGTCGTACATCGGCATCGGCGTTCGCGCGCCGGCCGCGTCGTGGGGCGGCATCATCCAGGACGGAGCGGAGCGCGTGGGCGATCTCTGGTGGCTCACGCTCTTTCCCGGACTCGCCATCCTGATCACCGTGTTCGCCTGCAATGCGCTCGGCGACGCCTTGCGGGACGCGTTGGACCCTCGGCAGCTTGCACCGGCGCCAGGCACGACCACTTCAGACCGTCCGCGATGACCGCTCCGCTGCTCGAGCTCGACAATCTCCGCACCTACTTCTACACCGACACGGGCGTGGCCCGATCGGTGGACGGCGTGTCGTTTCATGTGGGCGCGGGCGAGACGGTGGGGGTGGTGGGCGAGTCGGGCTGCGGCAAGAGTGTCACGGCGCTCTCGATCCTGCGGCTCGTGCGCGCGCCCGGCCGCGTGGAGGCGGGCAGCGCGATCCGCTTCGAGGGGAAGGACCTTCTCGCCCTCGGCGAGCGCGACATGCAGCACGTGCGCGGCAACCGCATCGCGATGGTGTTCCAGGAGCCGATGACCGCGCTCAACCCGGTCTTCACCGTTGGCGACCAGATCGCCGAGGTCGCGCGCATCCACGCCGGGCTGTCCAAGCGCGATGCATGGCAGAAGGCGATCGAGATGCTGCGGCTCGTCGGCATTCCCGCGCCCGAGCAGCGCGCGAGTGAATATCCGCATCAGTTGTCCGGCGGCATGCGCCAGCGCGTCGTCATCGCCATGGCGCTCGTCATGAATCCCGCCCTCGTCATCGCCGACGAGCCCACCACGGCGCTCGACGTCACGATCCAGGCGCAGATTCTCGAGCTCCTCGCCGACCTGACGAAGCGGCTCGGCACATCGATCCTGCTCATCACGCACGATCTCGGCGTCGTGGCGGAGAACTGCTCACGGGTCATCGTCATGTACGCGGGTGAAGTGGTGGAGGAGTCGGTCACGACGGAGCTGTTCGCGCACGCCCATCACCCGTACACCGAAGGGCTGCTCGGCGCGATGCCGCGGGTTGGTGGAGAGGCCGAGCGGCTCGCGACGATTCCCGGCACGGTGCCGCCGCCGACGGCGTGGCCCGATGGGTGCCGCTTCCGCGACCGCTGCCCCTACGCGTGGGAGCGCTGCGAGCGCGAGCATCCGCCGCTCTATCAGATCGGGGCCGGCCACACGTCCCGCTGCCACCTCGCGGTGGAGCCCGAGCGCCGCGCGCATCCGCATCCCCCGCTCGCGGCGCAGCGCGGAGCCACCGCGGCATGACGACGCCTGCGCTCGTGCGCGACACCATGGTACCCGGCGGCGCCGCACCGTTGCTGGCCGTCCGAGACCTCACGAAGCACTTCCCCATCAAGCGCGGGCTGTTCGGGCGTGTCAGCGGGCAGGTGCGCGCCGTGGACGGCGTCTCGTTCGACGTCGCCGAGGGAGAGACGCTCGCGCTGGTGGGCGAGTCGGGCTGCGGCAAGTCCACGACCGGCCGCGCGATCCTGCGCCTGATCGAGCCGACATCGGGCTCGGTGCGCTACGGCGACAAGGACGTGCTCGCGCTCGGCGCCGGCGACCTGCGCGCGCTGCGCCGGCAGATGCAGATCGTCTTCCAGGATCCGTTCTCGTCGCTCAACCCGCGCATGTCGATCGGGGCGATCGTGCGCGAAGGGCTGACCATCCACAAGCTGGCCGAGGGCGCCGCGGCCGACGCGCGCGTGAAGCAGCTGCTGGAGGAGGTGGGGCTGCGGCCGGAGTATTCCAGCCGCTACCCGCACGAGTTCTCGGGAGGACAGCGCCAGCGTGTCGGTATCGCGCGCGCGCTGTCGGTGGAGCCACGGTTCATCGTGTGCGACGAGCCGGTGAGCGCGCTCGACGTGAGCGTCCAGGCGCAGGTGGTGAACCTGCTGCAGGACCTGCAGCGCGATCGCGGCCTCGCGTACCTGTTCATCGCGCACGACCTCTCCGTCGTCGAGCACATCGCCGACCGCGTGGCGGTGATGTACTTGGGGCACATCGTGGAGCTGGCGTCGGTGAAGGCGCTGTACAGCGAACCGATCATGCCGTACACCCAGGCGCTGCTCTCGGCGGTGCCGGCGCCCGACCCCGGGGTGAAGCGCGAGCGCATTCTGCTCACGGGCGACGTCCCCTCGCCAGCGAATCCTCCCTCGGGGTGCGTCTTCCATCCTCGCTGCCAGCATCCGAAGCGCGATGCCGCCTGCATGACGATCGTGCCGCCGCTCGAGGAGAAGCAGCCCGGGCACTGGGCGGCGTGCATCAAGCAGCCGCCCACCGCGGTCTCGTGGCCGGCGCAGCAGGAGGCCGGCGGGACCAAGGCGCCGGAGTTCTTCCTGCCGCGCGCTGCACTCCACCGCGGCGTCCCGTCCGCACCGCGCACCCCCGACCTCGGACGACGCTGATCCATGACGAAGAACGACTCCGTGTTCACACAGCCGCAGGCGGCCACGCTCACGCACGACGAGCCGCCCCCCGGCCTCGAGCACATTACGTCGGACCGGAGCTTCTTCGGCCAGCCGCGCGGCCTGTCGACGCTCTTCTTCACCGAGATGTGGGAGCGGTTCTCGTACTACGGCATCCGGCCGCTCCTCGTCCTGTTCATGACCGCCGCACTCGTCCGTGGCGGCTTCGGCTTCGATCGGCCGACCGCCTCGGCGATCGTCGGCATCTACTCGGCGAGCGTGTATCTCGCCTCGTTGCCCGGCGGCTGGATCGCCGATCGATGGCTCGGACTGCGGCGCAGCATCTGGTGGGGGGGAGTGTTCATCGCGCTGGGACATCTGTCCATCGCACTCTCGGCCATCTTTGCCCATAAGGCGTTCTTCCTCGGGCTCATCCTCATCGTGATGGG
>JBBQDE010000126.1:0-7352 GCA_038319425.1 Gemmatimonadales bacterium | reverse complement strand
CGGCGAACGCCTTCGTCCGCGCGCGGTCGCGACCGAGGTGCATCCGGAGCTCCTGGAGCACCTTGTCGCGATTCGTCCGGGTGTCCATGTCGATGAAATCGCACACGATGATCCCGCCCACATCGCGCAGGCGCAGCTGCCGCGCGATCTCGCGAGCCGCTTCGACGTTCGTCTTCAGGCTCGTCTTCTCCGGGTCCTTCTTGCCGACGAACCGGCCGGAGTTCACGTCGATCGAGATCAGCGCCTCGGTGGGCTCGATGATCAGGTATCCGCCCGAGGGCAGGTCGCAGCGCCGCTTGAAGAGGTCGCGGATCTCCTGCTCGATCTCGGCCTTGTCGAACAGCGGCACCTCCTCCTCGTACAGCACGATGCGCTCGAGCAGGTCAGGGGCGATGCCCTTGAGGTATTCGACGATTTCGTTGTAGACCTGCTTCGAGTCCACGGTGACGCGCTCGACCTTGTCGCTGAAGATGTCGCGGATGAGGCCGCGCGTGAGCGACGTCTCGCGATGCACGAGCGACGGAGGGCGCACGAAGTGGGTCTTTTTCTTGATGCGCTTCCACGCGTTCATCAACGTGGACAGCTCGCGCTCGATCGTCTCGGGGGTGACGTCCTCGCCGACGGTACGGACGATGACGCCACCGGAGTCGTCGGGCAGCATCCCTTCGACGAGGGCGCGAAGGCGCTTGCGCTCCTCGCGGTCGCCGATCTTGCGGCTGACGCCGACTCGCGACGCGAACGGCATGTATACGAGGAACCGGCCGGCCATGGAGACCTGCGCGGTAACGCGTGGCCCCTTGGTGGAGATGGGCTCCTTGCTGACCTGGACGAGGAGCTCCTGCCCCCGCTTCAGGACGTCCTGGATCTGCGGGATGTCCTGCTCGTTTCGGCCCGGCTCGCGGAACGTCTCCTCCCCGTCCTCATCGTCGTCGTCGTCCCCGCTGTCGGGGTAGACGAGGTCGGACGAATGCAGGAAGGCGCTCTTCTCGGTGCCGATGTCGACGAACGCGGCCTGGAGGCCGGGCAGCACGGCATCGACCTTCCCGAGATAGATGTCGCCGACCATGCGGCGCGCATCGGGACGATCTACGAGCAGCTCAACGAGTTCGTCGTCCTCGAGGATGGCGACTCGCGTCTCGCGCGCCGTCGCATTGATCAGGATCTCTCGTTTCATCATGGACCGCGCACGCAGGAGCACCCGGCGACTCGAATACCGCGGCACAGTTGGGCAAAGGATGGACGGACCGGCCCCGCCAGAGTGCGCGCGACTCGGCGCGCCGGCGGACCGGAACAGGAATCGGCGTCGTGGCGCGCCGCGTGATCGACCACTCCCCAACCGGGCGTGCCATCCGACCCGTCCAGCTGCCGAGGCGTCCCAGGGACGCGACGACGAGGGCGAGGATGGCCGCCAGAGACCGGCGAGGCGTGCGATCTCCCGAGCTCAGTCGGGAATGCGCGGCGGACATGACGAGCGCGCTGACACGGCTGACGACTGCCTCGGCCGTGCTGGCGTGCGATACGACCCGGCCGACGCGCGAGTCGCCGCGCGCCGCCGGATGCGGAAGAGCAAAGGTGGGAATCACTGCTGAATAGCTAACCCCCGCCGGCGGAGAGCGCAACGCGCCGGACGGTCCGGCCCGCCGCTCATCAGCCCGCGATCTCCTTCAGGATGTGCCGGGCGATGACCATTCGCTGAATCTCGGACGTCCCCTCGCCGATCTCGCAGATCTTCGCGTCACGCATCATCCGCTCGACCGGGTAGTCCTTGGTGTAGCCGTACCCGCCGAACACCTGCACCGCCTTGGTGGTGGCGCGCATGGCAAGCTCGGAGCAGAACAGCTTGGCCATCGCCGCTTCCTTGCTGAACGGCTTCTGGTGCTGCGCGAGCCAGGCGGCGTGGAACATGAGATGCTTCCCCGCTTCGATCTCGGTAGCCATGTCGGCGAGCTGGAACGAGATCCCCTGGAACTCCGCGATCGCCTTGCCGAACTGCTTGCGCACGCTCGCGTAGCGAACCGCCTCTTCGTAGGCGCCCTCGGCGATGCCGAGCGAGAGGGACGCGATGCCGATGCGGCCGGCGTCGAGGGTGCGCATGAAGTTCACGAACCCCTGCCCCTCCTGGCCGAGCAGGTTCTCGACCGGGACTTCGACGTCTTCCATGATCAGCTCGGCCGTGTCCGACGCACGCCAGCCGAGCTTGTCCTCCTTCTTGCCGGCGCGGAATCCCTTCATTGCCGGCAACGACTCGTCGTGACCGATGCCGAGCTCGCGCACGGTGGCGAGATCGGAGGTCTGCTTCGTGAGGATGAACGAGCTGATCCCCTTCGTGCCGCTCGATGGATCGGTGACGGCCGTGACGATGAAGATCTCGCCGACGCTCCCGTGCGTGATGAAGCGCTTGGTGCCGTTGAGTACGTAGTGCCCATTTCGGCGCACGGCGGTGGTCCTCGTCCCGCCGGCGTCGGAACCCGCGTCCGGCTCCGTGAGTCCGAAGCCGCCCAGCACGCGGCCGCTCGCGAGCAGCGGCACGTAGCGGCGCTTCTGCTCGAGGTTGCCGAAATGAACGATGGGCGACGTGCCGAGCGTCGTGTGCGCCGACACGGTCAGGCCTGTCGAAGCGTCCACCTTCGCCAACTCCATGATGGTGATCATGTAGCTCAGCAGGTCGAGCCCCGCTCCGCCCAGCTCCTCGGACCAGGGCACGCCCAGCAAGCCCAGCTCCCCCATCTTCTTGACGTTCTGCCAAGGGAAGATCGAGTCGGCGTCGAAGCGGGCCGCGACTGGCGCGACCTCGTCGCGGGCGAACTGGCGAACCATCTCGCGTACGGCGAGGTGCTGCTCGGAAAAGTAGAGGGCGTCGTCCATGAGTCCGGGCGAAAGGTGCGGTCAGGCGGCTTCGGTATCGTCGGCGGCGCGCAGCACCGTGAGGAACCGCTCGCTGTACTTCTCGATCTTCATCGGGCCGACGCCACGGATCTCGCCGAACGCGAACGGCGATTTCGGTCGCCGCACCGCCATCTCGATCAACGTACGATCGGCGAACACGACGTAGGCCGGAACCTTCTCTTCTCGCGCAATCCCACTGCGGAGCGCGCGCAGCTTGTCCAGCAGGGCCGCATCTTCCGGGCTCGTGACCAGGTCGGCGGCTTCGGATCGCGCCGCAGTCGCCGTCTTGATGCGCGACCGTTTGGCCTCGGCGGAGCTGCCCGACTTCGCCGGCGCGGCGTTCCGTTCGCGGCGTGATCCGTCATGCGAACCGAGGCAATTGTCGCACCCGCCACAATCTCGCCCGGCCGCCGGGTCACCGAAGTACCGGAGCACGAAGCCGCGCCGGCACCCGGAGGTATAAGCGTACTGCTGCACCGATTCCAGCTTCGCCAGCTCGGCCTTGCGTCGCCGGTCGAGCGCGGCCCAATCCAGGGGATAGGCCGTGAGAGGGCGTTTGGCGTTCGCGATCCGGTCGCCGCCGCCCAGGCGCCGCCATTCCAGAAACTGGGTCTGCTCGAGCGCGTCCAGCACCGGCATCGTGGCCATGGCACCGCCGAGTCCCGGCAGCGCGTCGAGATCGATCGAGCTGCCGTCGTACAGCGCATCGCCCGCCACGCGCCAGAGGGCGCGCAAGAGGCCAAGCTTCGCCGCATCGTCGGCGCCGAGCTCCCGCTTGATCCGCTCCGTGGTGGCGAGCAGCCGCACGTGTACCCGGCCGCCGGATTCGGGCTCCGACCGAATCGCCCCGGCGTGCGCGAGCAGGCGCAGCGCCGACTCCACTTCCCGGTCGCTCACCTTGCCCGGCAACGACTCGGCGATCGCGCCCGGCTCGAGGTGTACGGCGCCCGACGAATCCGCCGTTCGCAGCACGCGCTCGTACACGCGCTCCACGGTGGCGCGCTCCGGAAATGCACCTTTGATGAAAAACTCGTGCGTGAAGCGATCGGGAAAGGAGTGCAACAGGTAGACGTCGGACATCTTCCCGTCGCGGCCCGCACGCCCGGCTTCCTGATAGTACGCCTCGATGGTGCCCGGCATGGCGTGATGAATCACCACGCGGACGTTCGGCTTGTCGATCCCCATGCCGAACGCGTTCGTGGCGACGATGGCGCGCACGGATTCCTGCATGAACGCTTCCTGCACGTCGTGGCGATGCGCGTCGTCGAGCCCCGCGTGGTACGCGGCGGTGGTGATGCCGGCGCGCTCCAGGGTGGCGGCGACCTTCTCGACGTTGCGGCGTGTGGACGCATAGACGATCGCCACTCCTGCATGCTTCTTCAGGATGTGAATCAGCGCGTCGTCCTTGTCGGCATCGCTGCGGGTGGGCACCACGTGATAGCGCAGGTTCGTGCGGTCGAAGCCGGTGATGATCGTCTCGGCATTCTCCATCCGGAGCTGGCGCACGATGTCCTGCCGCACGTGCGGTGTGGCCGTCGCCGTCAGCGCCACCGCGGGCGGCCAGCCGAGCTTCTCGCGCACCTGCGCCACGCGCAGGTAGCTCGGGCGGAAGTCGTGCCCCCATTCGCTGATGCAGTGCGCCTCGTCCACCGCGAGAAGAGACACCCCCACGCCGCGCAGCCGCTCGGCGGCCGTGCCGACGTCGAAGCGCTCCGGCGCCACGTAGAGGAGCTTGACCTCGCCGCGCGAGACCCTCGCCATCCGTTCGGCCACCTCCCCCTGCGTGAGCGTGCTGTTGACGAAGGTGGCCGCAATCCCGCGCGCCGTCAGCGCGTCCACCTGATCCTTCATGAGCGAGATCAGCGGGCTGACGACGACGGTGAGCCCCGGCAGCAGGAGCGCGGGCACCTGATAGCACACCGACTTGCCGCCGCCCGTAGGCAGCACGACGAGCGTGTCCTTGCCGGCGAGAACGTTCTCGACGGCGCGCGCCTGTCCCGGCCGGAAGTCGGCGAAGCCGAAGCGCGCCTGCAGCGTAGCGCGCGCGGCGTTGAGCGTGGGGCGATCCACGAGCACGGGGGCGCTCATTGGCCGAGCGTGGCGCGCGGGACGCGGTCGGCCGTCATCGAATGGCCGCGCGCGTCATCTGCCGCGGTGACGATCCCGATCACACCGCACGCGCGAAGTGGCCGCGCGTGAATGCGCCGCCGAGCAGGCGGCGCACACCATTGGCCACGTCCCGCTCGCCGCCGGCCAGGCCGTCGAGCATGGCGCGGTAGCCCGAGACGACCTGCGCGACCGGATCGCCGACGACATTGAAGACCAGGTGGAAGTTGCGGAGTCCGCCGCGCCACAGTTTCGGCAGGAACTCTCCGCCTTCGACCGGCCGCGAATGCAGGAGGCGATTGCGACAGGCCGAATCGGTGGCGACGGCGAAGGCGTACCCGGCGGGATCGGTGAGCTGCACGTTCGGATGCTTCTGCACGCAGAGATCCCGGCAGGTCGTCGGCGTGCGATCGAATGCGGCGGAGAGCACGCAGTGCTCGATCGTCATCCCCTCCGGGCGCCCGTACAGGAACACGTCGAAACCAGCGCCCTCCCACGGCGCCGATACGGCGAGCATCTCGTCGGTGGTGAGCTCGAGCGAGAGCATCAGGCGCGCTGCGCCGAGGCGGAACAGCTCAGCCGCGGTGTGCTGGTTGAAGCAGTTCACGGCGTAGTCCGCGATGACGTTGCGGCTCGCGCCCGCGAGCTCGGCGACCAGCCCGACGTGACCACTCACCATGGGGAGCCCGAGATCGAGCCACTTCTGAATCGTTCGCCGCTCCTCCGGGCGCACGATCGTCGGCGTGCGCAGCCGCAGCACGACACCGCTCGCGTGAAGCTCGTCCGCCAGCGCCTTCACCCGCGTCACCGGTGGCGTGGGATGGCGCAGGAAGGGATCAAGCACCACGGTCGTGGCGCCAGCGGCGGCGGCAGCACGTGCGTCGTCGAGCGTGAACACCGATGCCACCAGGTCGAACAGCGCCGTGGCGTGCTCGGGTACCCGATCGCCCGACACGGGATGCTGCACCGGGAGTGCGGCGTCGATCAGCTCGCGCCGGTCGGCGACCTTTGCCTGGCGAGCCCAGTCCCGACGCTGCAGCAGCTCGTCTACCGCCTGCTGCCGCAGGTGATTCAGCTCGCTGATCGGCAGAAAGAGTCCGGCGCCGAGGCCTCCGAGCTCCATTCCGCCGAGGGCGAACGGCGTCTCACCGAGACGTCCGAGCTGCTCGCGAAGCGACGTCGCGTCGAGCGCGCGCTTCGAGGCGACCGCGAGATTGACGTCGGTGCGCACCGTCACGGACTCTCCGTCGGCAAGAAAGACCGCCTTGAGCGGACCGCCCGCACTGCCGAACACGCGCACGTCAACGCCGGTCTTCCGCGACCGCCGCTCCGCCGGCAGCGACGTGTAGCTCGCGCGCGCTTTCTCGAGCAGCGCCGCCTCCGACGATCGGATCACGCGCCATCCATCGCCGACCACGAGCCGTGAGGGCACGGCGATCGCCTGGCTGATGCGATCGCCGGCGCGCGACAGGGTGCGCACCTCGTCGATGGTGAATCCCACGGACGCGCCGCCGCGCGCGCCGGGCGCCTCGAATCCCACACCGTCCCCCACCATGAGCGGGGTGCTCACGTCCACGATGATCTCGCGGCCATCGTGACGAAGCACGGTGCCAAGCTCGCGGCCGCGGTTGTCGGGATGACTGCGTGTCACGTAGTCGCGGCCGGCCCGCCCGCCATACATGCCGCCCGTAAAACCGCGGCTGTAGATCTGAGCGAGCGGTTCGACCTCCGACGACGGTGGTGCGGTGCGATCGCCCGCGGCGAGCCGGTCGAGGAAAGTGCGGTAGCCGTGCGTGACGGTCGCGACGTACTCCGGGCGCTTCTTGCGTCCCTCCACCTTGAGGCACCCCACGCCCGCCTCGGCGATGTCCGCGAGATGGTCGGTGGCGGCGAGGTCCCTGGCCGAGATGAGGAAACCGCGATCGAGCTCCACGCCATTGCTCACGTCGTCGAGCACATAGTCCTTGCGGCACGACTGGGCGCAGGAGCCGCGGTTGGCGCTCCGCTCCGAGATCATGCCGGACATGTAGCACTGCCCGCTGTACGAGATGCAGAGCGCCCCGTGCACGAACGTCTCCAGCCCGAGCTCCGGGACGGCGGCGCGAATGGCGCGGATGTCGTCCAGCGTGTTCTCGCGTGCGAGCACGACGCGCTCGATGCCGAGATCCCGCATCACGCGCGCCCCGCTGACGTCGTGCACGGTCATCTGGGTAGAGCCGTGGATCTCGAATCCGGGATAGACGCGGTGGATGAGTCGTACGAGGCCGACGTCCTGCACGATCGCTGCGTCCACGCCGCGATCGATCGCCTCGCCGAGAAAGGCGAGCGCGTCGGCCAGCTCGGCCGGCTTGAGCAGGATG
>JBBQDE010000125.1:0-7391 GCA_038319425.1 Gemmatimonadales bacterium | reverse complement strand
GCCGAGCGGCGCGAGCAGGGCATCGGCGGCGCCGGCGCGCGTGCGGTCCATCTCCGTGCTGAACAGCAGCCGCGACGTCGCCATGCGTGCGGCAAGCCGGCCGCCGCGGCTGGCCCCGACGGATCCTCCCGCGGGTACGCGGCGCACCACGGCACCGCGGCCGGCGAGGCGCATCGCGGAGCTGGCGGCGAGCTGCTCCTGCTCCGTGTGAAGGAACACCACTTCGATGAACCGCTCCTTCAGCACGGTGCGGAGCCGCCACGCATCTCGGCTCGTCGAGTCGCTGATCGGCAGCGAGACGACGTCGAGTCCCTGGCTGGCGAACGCCTGCTCGGCCACGCTGTCGGCGCGGCACACGACGGTCACCGCTGCCCCGTTGGCGGCCAGCCCGTGCGCGGCCACGACGAAGGCGCGCGAACCGCCCGACCAGTCCTTCGCCGTGTGATAGAACAGCGTCTTCATGATCAGCGCGGCCCGGCCGCGCCCGACAGCGCCGGCGCGGCCTCGTCACGGCGCAGCTGCGCGGCGTGCAGGCGATGATACGTACCGCGCTGCGCGAGCAGCTCGGCGTGAGTGCCGCGCTCGACGATCTCCCCGCGGTCGAGGACGAGGATCTGGTCTGCGTTCACGACGGTTGAGAGGCGGTGGGCGATGACGAACACGGTGCGATCCGCCAGAAGGCGGTCGATGGCCTCTTGCACGAGTCGTTCCGACTCCGTGTCGAGGGCGGAGGTGGCTTCGTCGAGGATGAGGATAGGGGGATCGGTGAGCAGCGCGCGCGCGATGGCGAGCCGCTGCCGCTGTCCGCCCGAGAGCCGGGTCCCGCGCTCGCCGAGCACCGTGTCGTAGCCCTGCGGCAGCTCGCTGATGAAGGCGTGCGCGTTCGCGCCACGCGCGGCGGCTTCCACCTGCGCGTCGGTGAAGCGCTCCGGCGCGCCGTACGCAATGTTGCTCCGCACGGTGTCGTTGAACAGCACGGTGTCCTGGCTCACGACGCCGGTGAGACCTCGCAGCGACGCGAGGGTGATCTCGCGCGTGTCGATTCCATCCAGTCGGATGACACCTCCCGATGGCTCATAGAACCGGGGGATGAGATCCACGAGCGTGCTCTTGCCCGCTCCGCTCGCGCCGACGAGCGCGACGACGGAGCCCTTCGGTGCGACGAAGCTCACGTCGCGCAGCACCGGCTCATCGCCATAGGCGAACGAGACGCGCTGGAACTCGATCGCGTCGCGCAGCCCCTGCACGAGGACGGTGCCGCGATCCAGCTGCTGCTCGGTCGGCAGGTCGAGCACCTCGAACAGCCGCTCCGCCGACGCGAACGACTGCTGCGCGGTGGTGGGGGCCTGCGAGAGCTGCTTGAGCGGGGGAAGCAGGCGCATGACCATGATCATGAACGTCATCAGCGTCGCACTGTCCATGGTGCCGGCGCCCGACAGCACCTCGCGCGCGCCGATCCAGAGGATCAGCATCGCGACCGAGGTCCCGATCAACTCCGTCATCGGCTGGGAGAGTGACGCAACCCGCGTGATGCGCACCATGCCGGACGAGTAGCGATGGCTGGCCTCGGTGAAGCGCCGGTCCTCGTACGGCTCGCCGCGGAACGACTTCACCAGGCGCACGCCGCTCACGACTTCCTGCAACACGCTCGTGATCTCGCCGTAGTCGCCGCGCAGGCGCCGGTGTCCCTTGCGCAGCTTCCGGAGCACCGGTTGGAGCGACAGGGTGAGCAGCGGCGCGATGACCAGGGCCACGAAGGTGAGCTTCAACGAATAGTTGAGCAGGATGATGATGGTGCCGATGATCTGCGCGAGGTTCTGCAGCGTGCGGGTGACCAGCTCGGTGATGAGCGCCTTGGTCTGCTCCGTGTCCGCGAGGACGCGCGAGATGATCTGCCCGGTCTTCGTGCGCTGGAAGTAGCCGAGCGGCAGCCGCTGGAGATGGTGGAACACCCCGTCGCGGAGGTCACGCGTCACGTTCTCCTGGAGCGACGCGCCGAGCTGCCCGCCCAGCCACACGAACACGTTCTTCAGCAGGACGATGGCGATGATCGCCACCATCATCACTTCAACGGAGCCGAGCCGGTCCGCCGGATCGAGGAAGGCGCCGACCATCTGCTGCTGGAGTCGCGTGATCCAGGTGGGCGACGTGCTCGGGATCAGCTGCGCCTCGCCGAACAGCGCGTTCAGGAACGGCACGAGCAGCGTGAACGAGAACACGTCGAGCGCCGCGGCCACGACGTTGCACGCGATCGTCCCGGCCATGCGCCACGAATGCGGCCGCAGATAGCGCAGCAGGCGGCGGTACATCCCTACCGCCGCGGTGTGAGGAGCGACACGGGGAGGATGCACTCCTCGGGCGTGACGCCGCCGTGCAGGAACGACCCGCGATAGCGGCTCTGGTACTCGCGCAGCTTCGTGGGATACACGAAGAAGCTGTCGCCGGTGGCGAGCAGCGTGTTGGCGCCCAGGCCGCGCCGCGGCAGCTTCAGCGCGTCCTCGTTCCGGAACAGCAGCGCGAGGTCGGGGTTCTCCGCCCGCAGATCCTCGCCGAACTTGTAGCGCAGGTTGAGCGACGCGTCGCGCCGCGCGAACACGGTGGCGGGCGTGTGGCAGTGGATGGAGCCGTGATCGCTCGTGATGAGCACTTTCACCTTCCGCCGCGCCGCTTCCTGGAGCACGCTGAACAGCGCGGAGCGCCTGAACCACTGCAGCGTGAGCTGGCGGAGCGCGATCTCGTCGCGCGCGACCTCGTACAGGATCGCCGATTCCGAACGCCCGTGCGTGAGCAGATCGACGAAGTTGAACACGAAGGCGCTGATCCCGTCAGCGGCGATGGCGTTCGCCAGGCGGCGTTCCAGCTCGTCGGCGTCGTGCGACGAGGAGATCTTGTCGTACTTCACCGGCGTCTTGTGCCCGATCTCGCGCAGCTGCGCTTCGAGCAGGTCGCGCTCGTGCGCGTTCAACGTCTCGTCCTCGCGCTCGCCCCACCAATCCGGGAAACGCGCGGCGATCTCGTTGGGAAAGAGGCCGCTGAACAGCGCGTTGCGCGCGTACGGCGTGGCGGTTGGCAGCACGCCGAAGTAGTGCGTCGTCTCGATGTCGAACAGCGGCGCGATGACCGGCTCGATCACCTTCCACTGGTCCAGCCGCAGGCAGTCGATCACGATGAACACCGCCGCGCGATCCTGGCGCACCACCGGCATGAGGAACTCGCTCACGATATCGATCGAGAGCGGCGGCCGCTCGCCCTCGAGATTCGCCAGCCACTCCGGGTACGCAGTGGACATGTAATGCGCGAACTCACGCCGCATCTCGGGAAAGAGCCCGCGCAACGAATCGTGCAGCCCCATCTCGTTCGCGCTGGTCAGGTCGAGGTCCCACTGCACGAGCTCGAGGTAGCGGTCGATCCAGCCGCGCCAATCCAGATCGCGCGGCGATTCGTTCTGCATCTCGCGAAAGCGATCCACGAAGGCGCGGGCGACCGCCTGCTGCCGGATGCGCGGGCCTTCGAGGAGCCGCGCCACCATGGCATAGACCTGCCGCGGCGTCACCGGCTTCACCAGATAGCCGCCGATGTCGCGCCCCAGCGCTTCCGTGAGCGTGCCGTCTTCTTCGCTCTTGGTGACCATCACGACCTGGAGGCCGGGCTCGATGTCCCGCAGCTCGCGAAGCGCTTCCAGTCCGCGCGTTCCCGGCATCTGTTCATCGAGCAGCACCAGGTCGAACGGGCGGCGGCGCACCATTTCGGCGGCGTCGTCGGCATTGGTGGCGGTCTCGACGTGGAACCCCTTGTCACGCAGGAAGATGCGGTGGGGTTCGAGCAGCTCTGCCTCGTCGTCGACCCAGAGGACGGCCTTGGCCTGGTACGGCATGGCTCAATGTACAATTGGGGAAGAACGGATGCCCGAGGCCCGGTGACCCGAAGGCCCGGTGGCGGTGTGCGGGCTAGCGGGCATCCCGGCGTCCGGGCAGTTTCGTCTCGTGCCGCACTCACTCCCGCCGTACGCGCTCACCACGCCCGTCTTTCCCTTTCCCCACCTGGCCAGCCTCGCCGGCCGCGCGCCCATCGGCGGTGCGCGGGAGGTGGCACTTGCCTGCTTCGTCGCGGCCCGCCTCGCATCGGATTGCGGTACCGGCAGTCCGGAGTTGGCCGAGGCGGGGCGGGCGGCGCGTTCCGCCGGTGCAAAGGGGTGGCTCGCCACGCTCGCCCTGCCGCCGATCGTTCGCGCTCCGCTCGTGCGCTGCATGGAATCCACCGCCGATGGCTCGCCGGCGACGATCGGCCACGAGCTGGCGCAGCTTGCGCTCGCCGGTGCGGCGTACCTCGATCCGGGCTCGCGCGCCGAACTCGACGCATTGGCCGCGTCGCTGATGGGGTGAAGAGGCGGATCGGCAGAATTTTCCTTGCTCCCGTCCATTGCCGAGCCGTATCTTCCCTCATGCCGCGCGGCGCCGACATCTCTCCCCTGTCGCTCCTGCTGGGCCGCGTCGACGCCGTAGCTGATGGAGCTACGCCCACCGACACGGTCCCGTCCGGCTTCTCCAGCGTCGACAAGCTGCTCGGCGGCGGGCTTCGCCGAGGGGATCTCATCGTCCTCGGGGGCGACGTGGGCAGCGGGAAGAGCGCCTTCGCCCTCGCCGTGGCGCTTCGGGTCGCGCAGCAGAAGCGCTCCACCCTCTTCTATTCTGGTGAGATGCTCGTGGAGCGGGTGCTCGAGCGGGCCCTCGCCATCGAAGGGCGCGCCCGAATCGACGACCTACGACGCGGATCGCTGGACGAAGCGACACGGGCGAACGTTGGCGCCACGGCGATCCGCCTGCGTGACGAGCTGCCGGTGATCGAGCGGCTGCCGATGGGCGGCGTGACGGCGATCGCCGAAGAGGTGCGCGCGGTGCGTGGCGTGGACCTCGTGGTGGTGGACGGACTGGAAGCGCTGCTCCCCGGTGCGCGCGCGAGCGCGGAGGAAGAGGGATCGGCGGTGCGCGCCCTGAAGCAGCTCGCGCTCGACGCTCGCGTCGCCGTGCTGCTCACCACGCCCCTGCCCCATCTTGGCCAGCGCGACGACCGGCGGCCCCTGCTCGGCGACTTCGGCGCCGACGGCGCGGTGAAGGAACGCGCCGACGTGGTGCTCGCGCTCTTTCGCGAGGGGATGTACGACAGCGCGCGCGGCATCGACGGCGCGACCGAGCTGCTGGTGCGCAAGAACCGCAACGGCGGCACCGGCTACGCGGATCTCTACTTCTACGAACAGTGGATGCGGTTCGAGGATATGCTCGATCCGGCGCGATAGAAACTGCGCACTGCAGTACGCGGGTAGACCAGTACCAGGTACCGGGATTGGCATACTGGCGCCAGCAATTCGGGGCTGCGTGTGGACGACTCTCGCGGGGCTACGGCTGCCGGCTACGTGAGCCGATCCAGACGAGGGTGGTGCCAGCTTCAGTCGCCGCGAAGAGGCATCGGTGCCTTGCTGGGAGTTGTATGCCAGTCCGAGTACGGGGTACTGGTCTACCCGCGTACGGCAGTGGTCGTTGAAGCGGCTCAGAAAGTATATTGCCACTGTCTCTCTCCCAGCGCACAGCAATGGCCGGCCACAGTAAATGGAAGAACATCAAGCACTACAAGGCGGCGACCGACGCCAAGCGTGGGGTGCTCTTCACGAAGTTGATCCGCGAGATCATGATGGCCGCCAAGCTGGGCGGCGCTGATCCGTCGGCGAATGCACGGCTTCGGCTGGCGATCGATGCGGCGCGCGGCAAGTCGCTCCCGAAGGACAACATCGAGCGGGCGATCAAGAAGGGGGCGGGGACGCTCGAGGGCGCGGAGATCCAGGAGGTGACCTACGAAGGCTACGGCCCCGGCGGCGTCGCGCTGATCATCGACGCCATGACCGACAACCCGACGCGCACCGTGGCCGACGTCCGCCACAAGATGTCGCGCGCCGGCGGCAATCTCGGCACGCCGGGCTCGGTGTCGTTCATGTTCGAGAAGAAGGGCCAGATCATGATCGACGCGTCGCGGCATCCGGACGAGGACGCGATGCTCGAGCTGGCGCTGGAAGCGGGCGCGGAGGATTTTCGCCGCGAGGACGATCTCTACGTGGTGACGACCGATCCGGCGAGCTTCCACGCCGTGCAGGCGGTGCTCGAGGCGAAGAAGGTGGTGCCGACGGAGTCGGAGCTTGCGATGGTGCCGAAGAACACGGTGCCGGTCTCGGGCAAGGAGAACATCGAGTCGCTGTTCAAGCTCATCGAGGCGCTCGAAGAGCTCGACGACGTGCAGAAGGTCTGGGCGAACTTCGACATCGACGACGCCGAGCTGGCGGACCTGTAGCCTTCCTTCAGCGAGGCGACGCGCGTGCTCGTACTCGGCATCGATCCGGGCACGGCGAACACCGGCTACGGCGTCGTTCGCGGCGGTGGGGCGGGTGCGCCCACGCTCGTGGAGTGCGGCGTGATCCGCACGAAGGCGCGCGATCCGCTGCCCGAGCGCCTGCTCGAGATTCATCAAGGTGTGCGTGAGCTGATCGAGCGACATGCGCCCGACGCAATGTCGGTCGAAGACGTGTTCTACGCGCGCAACGTGCGCACCACCGTGGTGCTCGGCCACGCGCGCGGCGTGATCCTGCTCGCCGCCGCGCAAGCTGGCCTGGAGGTCAACGAGTACGCGCCGTCGGAGATCAAGAAGGCCGTCGTCGGCACGGGCAGCGCGACGAAGGAGCAGGTGCAGTTCATGCTCACGCGGCTGCTGCGCCTCAAGAGCGTGCCGCAGCCGTCGGACGCGGCGGATGGCGTCGCCGCCGCGCTCGCGTGCCTCATGGGCGCGAGCCTGCCCCGTCTCGACGGCGGCGGGCGCGTGCGCGAGCCTTCGCGTCCCGCGAGCGCCCTTCCCCGTCCGACTCTTCCACCGAGCACGCGTCGTCCATGATCGTCCAGGTTGCGGGGCTGCTCGTCACGAAGGAGCTCGACCGCGTCGAGATTTTCACCGAAGGCGGCGTGGCGTACGAGCTCGCGGTGCCGCTCAACGCCTACGAGGCGCTGCCGAAAGCGGGCGAGCGCTGCATGCTGCACACGTATCTGGTGGTGAAGGAGGACAGCTGGCAGCTGTTCGGCTTCACCACCGTCTACGAGCGGCGCGTGTTCCAGAAAGTGCTCGGTGCGAAGGGAGTGGGGCCGGCGCTGGCGCTCGGGCTGCTGTCGAGCCTCACCGCGGACCGGCTCGTGCGCGCGATCCGCGAAAAGGACGTGGTGACGCTGCAGTCGGTGCCACGTGTGGGGCGCAAGAAGGCGGAGCAGCTCATCCTCGACCTCGCCGACAAGCTCGACCAGCTCCAGGCGTCGGGCGCGGCGCCTGGCGTGGGGCGGTCCGCCGCACCCGGCACCGACGAT
>JBBQDE010000124.1:0-7435 GCA_038319425.1 Gemmatimonadales bacterium | reverse complement strand
ATGACGAGCGCGAGGCGGCTCCGCGACATGATGCGCTGTGTCATGGATGAAGCCTCGATCAGAAGGTGAGCGCCGCGGCGAACGTCACCGTGCGCGGAATGGGCGTGGTGGCGAAGGCAAAGCCGCGCACGAGGGTGCTCTGCGCGCCGGCATTGGTCTCGGGATCCCATCCGGTGTAGTCCGTCCACGTCTTCAGGTTCCGCCCGGCCACGGTGAGCGTGGCGCCGGTGACGCCGCGCATGCGCAGCCAGCGTGGATCGAGCTGATAGCTCACGGCGATCTCGCGGAGCTTGGCGTACGAGCCGTTCTCTACGTACTCCTCGAAGATCGAGCGCCTCGCCTGGAAGTATCCGCTCGGCACCTGCTTGAGGATCTCGGCGGCGTAGGCGGCGCCGGTGCCGAACGCCGGCGTCTCCAGCAGGCGGCGGTCGAAGTTGAAGATGTCCACACCGTTCACGCCGTCCACCTGCGCGCGCACGCTCCAGCGCGCGCCGAGGGTCAGCTCGTTGCTGAGCGACCAGAATGCGTGGGCGTTCGGATTGCCGATCACCTTGCGCGGCCCGATGTACGGGATGGCGACGACGTTGCCGCTCGCGTCGACGATCGGCACGCTGTCCTGCCGCGCCGTGGTAGTCGTGGCCGCGATGAAGCCGACGATCTGCCCCTGCCCGTTGCGGACGTACGTCGTGCCGAAGAAGTGACCCGGCGCGCTGCCATCACCCGGATCGGTGGCGACGCGCACGATGTTGAAGCTGTTCGGGATGAAGAACGCGCCGCCGTCGGAGAGCTTCGTCACCTTTGGATCGCTCGTCGTGATGGTGCCGGTGACGGTCCACGCGACGCCGGTGCGCTGCAGCGGAACGGCCCGGACCAGCAGCTCGAGCCCCTTGTTCTCCAGCTCTCCAACGTTCGCGAGCTGGTCGAGGAAGCCGGTGGACGGCGTCACCGTGCGCGGCAGCACGAGGTCGCTGACCTTCTTGTTGTAGTACGTTGCCTCCACGCCCGCTCGGCCGTCGAGGAACTCCACGTCGGCGCCGAGCTCCAGCTCGTTCTGTCGCTCGGGCTTGAGGCCTTCGTTGCCCTGCCGCGTGCTGTTGGCGATGCCGCTCGCCGTACCCGACGGCTCGAACACGTAGTTGCTGAACCGGTCGAAGCTGCCGGCGGGCTGGCCGCCCGATTGTCCGATCGCGCCGCGCAGGCGCAGCCGGTTCACGCGCGAACCGACGTTGTCTCTCCACCAGTTCGTGCCCGACACGTCGAGCGATGCGCCGAACTTGGGGAAGTACTGGGTGCGCTGATCGGCGCCGAACGCGCTCGACGCATCGCTGCGCAATGCCGCGGTGAGGAAGAGAAGGTCGTGCAGCCCCGCCTGCAGCTGGCCGTAGAAGCCGAGGGTGCGGCGATCGTCCCGGTTCTGCGTCGCGAACTGCAGGCTGCCCTGCACCGTCTCGGTGAACAGCGCGAGATCCTGCGCCCGGGCGATCGTCTGGTCGTACCGCTGCTGCTGCCAGTTCATCCCCACGCTCGGCGTGAGCTTCACCCATGACGCGGGCTGGGTAACGTAGATCAGGTCGAGATCGGAGTTGACGAGACGTGCCCGGTTCGACGCCGAGACGGCCAGCCCGGTGAGATACGCCACCGCCGTGGAGCCGCGCGGAATGAATTGATCGGCGGTCTCGGTGAAGCCGTCGTAGCCGAAGCGGTAGTCTGCGGTAAATCCCTGCAATGGCGTGGCCGTGAGATGAAGCCCGCCGATGTAGCGCTGCACGCCCTGTGGCGACTTCCAGTTTGCGATGACGTCGAGCGGGTTGGCCTGGAACTGCGCGGCGGGATAGGTGCCGGTGACCGGATCGGGAAAGAAGTTCCGGTCGTTGGAGCTGAACAGGAAGTTCGTGAGCACGCCGTAGTTGGCGACGAGGCCGCCGTTCGGCGTGAGATCGGCGTTGCTCTGGATGAACGACGAGCTGACGCCGAGGCGCAGCCAGTCGGAGAGCGAGCGGTCGAGGTTGAGGCGGATGTTGTCCCGCACGTAGCGCGTCGAGCGGATGACGCCCGTCTGGTCCTCGTGCGAGCCGGAGAGATAGAACTGCGACTTGTCGTCGCCACCGGCGAGCGACACGTTGGCGTTCGCCTGCCGGCCGTTCTGGAAGATCTCGGTCTGGTAGTCGTAGCGCGTGACCGGCGTGCCGGCGAGGTTGGTGGGGGCGGCGTTCACCGGGAGAAAGCGCAGCACCTTGTCCTGACCCACTGCGAGACGCGCCGTCCCCTTGAGCGCGCCCGAGCGGCCACGCTTGGTGAAGATCTGCACCACGCCGTCGTTCGCGCGCGAGCCGTACAGCGCCGCGGCGGCCGCCCCCTTCACGATCTCCACGCGCTCGATGTCGTTCGGGTCGAGGTCGGCGAGCCGGTTCGTCGTGTAGCCGCCGAGGTCTACCAGCTGGCGCGAGCCGTTGTCGATGATGACGCCGTCGATGATGTAGAGCGGCTCGGCGCTGCGGCTGATCGTGGAGAGCCCGCGGATGCGCACGCTCGTGCCGCCGCCGGGCGTGCCGGAGTTCTGGGTCACGAGCGCGCCCGGCACCTTGCCCGAGAGGGCGACGTCGAGCTGCGGCGTGACGGCGTTGCTCAGCGCCTCGCCGCTCACCGAGGACAGCGTCGCGCCGAGTTGGGAGCGCTCCGTTTCGGTGCGGGTGGCCGTCGTGACCACCTGCGACAGCTCGAGCACGTCGCGTGGGAGAGCGAAGTTGCGGGTGATGGTGCCTTCGTTCTCGGTGATGCTCGCGCGTCCGGGGCGGAATCCGATGCGCCGCGCGACGAGCGTGAATGGCGGGGCCGCGCGGCTGATGACGAGGCGGTAGGTGCCGTCGTCGCCCGTCATCGTGCCGATCGGCTGCCCCTCGACGGCGACCTGCGCGCCGACGACGGGGTTCTGCGCGCCGTCGGTGACACGGCCCTGGATGGTGAGCGGCGCACGGGCCGGCACGCCCTGGGCGCCCGACGGTGGCGCAGCCGCGAGAGCGGCGAGGAGCCCGGCGAGGCGGATGAGAGAGCGGTCACGCATTCGACTGGGGGCGTGAGGAGGGGGCCCGGCGGGCACGCCGGGATCCGGGTCGATAGAGTGGCGCGCGACGCGCGCGGGGTCAACCATCCCGCGGTGCGACACATTGCTTACGGGCGGGCGGAATCCAGGTCGTGCGTGACCCGTCGGACGCTGCCCGCTCGGCGTTTCCACTGATACCTTACCCATCGCAGCACTCACCAATCCTGCCAGGAAGGGCGCATGCAGACGCTCGAGGGTACGTGGACGCCGGCCGCCGCGACGGAGTGGGCACGCCGGCTGTATGCACGGTCGGTGGACCAGAAGGATGCCGCGGGCTACGCCGCCGCTTTCGTCGAGGACGGCTGGCTGCGCTTCGGCAACAACGAGCCGATCATCGGGCGCGCGAACATCGAGGCGGCGATCGCCGGCTTCTTCGGTGCGATGCAGACGCTCGCGCATCAGGCCGGGCGCACCACCGTCGCCGGCAACCTGCTCTACCTCGAGGCGATCGTGACGTACCTGCGCCACGACGGCAAGTCGGTGTCGTTGCCGGCGATGACGGTGTACGAGATGGCGGAGATGACCGGCACGCCGCTCGCCCGGCGGTGCAACATCTACGTGGATCTGGCGCCGCTGTTCGCGCCATGAGCTCCAGGCTGGGCGGCGGTCTGCTACCGCCGGTCGCGGACTCGGTATGGCGTTGAGATCTCGAACAACACCGCATTGGAGCGGTGAGAAAAAGCCAAGCAGAAACGCAGGAGCGGAAGCGCGAACGTTGTGCCTGACTGCGGGCCCCTTGGCTCCTTCTCAATGCTCAAAGCGGTGTTTGTCGAGATAGCAGTTGAGCAGCGAGCTGGTTTCGGCGAAGCCCGCGCCTGGATTCACAGCGGTTTATCGGAGACATCATGGCACAAGGATCTGCTGGTAACGTCATTGCCGCGCTGTGCAGCTTTTTCATCCCTGGCCTGGGGCAGCTGATCCAGGGTCGGCTGCTGATGGCGATCGTGCAGTTCGTGCTTGCGGCCGTGCTCTGGTTCTTCCTGCTCGGGTGGCTCATCCACCTCTGGTCGATCATCGACGCCGCGCTCTGGAAGCCGAAGGGCGGGGTGACGGAGTAGCGCGGTCCGCGCCGGCCGAAGTTCCCTGTCGCGCCGCGGATCGTCCTTTCTTCGAGAGTCCCATCGCCGCCACGCCGAAGACGGAGACCCGATGCGCCAGCCAACCAGCCAGTATCGCTTCCCGCCGCTCGCCGCCGCGGCGGCGCTGCTTCTCGCGGGCGCCGCATGCGGCGGCACGCACCACCACCTAAACGAGTACACCTTCGCCGACCACACGCTCGGGCTGGTGGTGCTCGACACACCCGCGCCGGGTCTCGTCACCGGGAGCTACGACCTCCGCACCGACGACGTCGTGGAGCTCGCGGCCAAGGCGGGCTCGAAGGTGTTGAAGGACGTGGAAGCGCGGCGGGCCCGGGCCCGGATGGACAGCGCCACCGCCCGCATGCGGCTCACTGACAGCCTCGCGAAGCGGGCGCTCGAGCGCACCAGCCGCTACCTCGGCGTACGCCCCACCAGCGCGGTGGCCGACGCGGACTATCTGCTCGAGATCCACATGCGCAACTATGGCCTCGACGCGAGCGGCACCGGCGCAGCGTCGCTCTACACGAATGCCGAGGTGGTGCTGCTCGACCGGCGCAGCGGGCGCGAGATCTGGTTCGTGAAGGTGCACGGCACGGATCGCCTCACGCCGCGCGTGCACGGCGTCGGCGGCGTAGGCGGGTCGATCATCGCGGCCGGCGCGCTGCACACGATGACCGTCGCCGACTTCGAACAGGCGCTCGACCAGCTGATGAGCCTATCGGCCAACGTGGTAGCGGAGGAATTGCGCTCGGCATTGCGCGACGTACGGCGGTAGACCGTTGGTGGGGCGGTTGGACGACGGGACGCGGGTTGTACAGGGTACATCGTACAGGGTACCAGGTACGCGGTAGGCCTCCGTCGGCTACTCCTTCACGCCGTTTCCGGTGGCGAGTGGCTTGCGTCGCAATACCGCGTACCCGGTACCGCCTACCCTGTACCCTGTACAACCTCCGCCGCGCCCTTTCAACGGCGTTGGTCGACGCCGTCAAGTAGTGCGATCACTTCGTCCACGGCGGCTTCACTCCGATTGAACGGGCGTACGCGATCAACTGCCCGAGATGTTCGTGCTGGTCGCCCGTCATGCCGAATGCCGCATCGGCCAGCGACACGTTCCACGGCGCGTACTTCCCGGTGAGCGTCGCGGCATCGGCCGCCGTGAGCTGCGCCCGGCCGTAGCTCCATCCCTTCTCGAGCTGGGCGATCACGTCGCGCTTCGCGGTGATCGTCTCCATCTTCGGCAGCGTCTCGCGCGGCGGCCCGAAATCGGCCGGTGGCTTGCCGCCCACCGACATCGGCGTGTAGTACATCCATTCCGACGCCAGGTGCATCAACACCTCCGACACGGAGCGCACGCCGGCCGTGGGACGCCACGAATACTTGTCCTCGGGAATGGCGACGGCGAGCGCCATGATCTTTGCGTGTACGGTATCCATGTCCGTCACGTACTTGTCACGCAGGAAGCCGGCGGTCTTCGCGTCCATGATGTCCTGGCCTTGCGCGGTGTGCGCGGGCATCACGGCAGCGAGGGCGACGACGAACGGAAGCGCGGCGAGCAGGCGGCGGCGGGCATGTTGCGGCATGAACGGCTCCGGTAGACGTTGTGCCCTAATACTCGGCACCGGTGCGCCCAGCGCCAGAGGTCCCACCACCGTCGAATCATGATCGTCCCCACTCGCTCCGTGGCGACGTCCGACGTCGCCGACCACTACGACGAACTCGATGTCTTCTACCGCGAGGTATGGGGCGAGCACGTGCATCATGGGCTGTGGCACACCGGGCGCGAGCCGTCGGCGCTCGCGGCCGAACAGCTCGTCGAGCACGTCGCCGCCGCGCTGCGCGTGCAGCATGGCGAACGGGTGGTGGACATCGGGGCCGGCTACGGCGCCACGGCGCGATTGCTCGCCGATCGCTTTGGCGCCGACGTCACCGCGTTGACGGTGAGCCGAGCGCAGTTCGACTTCGCGTCGCAACGGCCCGCGGCCGGCGTGCGATATCTGCTGCGCGACTGGCTGCACAACGGTCTCCCCGATGCGTGCGCCGATGCCGCGCTCGCGATCGAGAGCACGGAGCACATGGATGACAAGGCTGGCGTCTTTCGCGAGGCGTCTCGCGTCCTGCGTCCGGATGGCCGCCTCGCCGTCTGCGCCTGGATCGCGCGCGACGGGCCGCGTGCCTGGGAGGTACGTCATCTGCTGGAGCCGATCTGCCGGGAGGGGCGGCTGACCGGCATGGGCACGGAAATGGAGTACCGCGCGCTGCTGGAAGACGCCGGATTCGACGTGGAGCGCGTGGAGGAGTTGAGCGGCGCCGTGAAGGCCACCTGGCCGCGGTGCGCGCGCGGCGTCGCCGTTCGGGTGCTGCGCGACGCGCGATACCGGCGCTTCCTGTTCAGCCGCGCGAGCCGCAACCGCGTGTTCGTGCTGACGCTTTTTCGCATCTGGGCCGCGTACGAGACCGGCGCCCTGCGCTATCTGCTCTTTGTTGTCCGCCGGCGCTGACAAGGCGCGCTCACAACCATTCTTACAGGTCGCACTGCTCCAGCTCCTTCGCGCCGACCGCAAGGTCAACTGATGGCACCGCTCCAACATTGAGCAGATCATTCCGCGAGGCTGTCGGATTCCCAATGGCCCGCCATGCTGGTGCGACCACGCTCGCGATGCCGGCCCCACCGCAGACAGCGTGGAGGGGCATTGGGAGAGAGGGGTGCGCATGGAGCGATCCGTTCGATGTCGGAGCAGTGCCGGCGGTTGATCTTGCGACCAGCGCGAATAAGCAAGCGGAAACATTCTTCTGCTTCCCGCCGTTCGGCCCGCTGATGCGAGCACCAACACGTGCAATGCATCATCTTGTGACGCACCCATCAGTCGCGACTCTCATCCGATCGACAATGCTTTCTCCGCCGACTCGCGTTCCGGGTTACGATCTCGCCGCGCCAACGGAATCCGACGCGCTCGCCGCGCTGCAGCGAGTGTTCGGCTCGGCGCGCGGCACGCAGCTCTGGACCGACGCCTGTCGCCTGGCCGGTCTCGTGCCCGGTCAGCTCCGCACCACCGCCGACCTCGAGCGTGCGACACAGACGCTCGGCAGCCAGGGCGGCGCGGCGGCGACGGTGGCGCGGAGCATCGGCATTCGCATTCGCACCCACACCCAGCTCATGGCGAGATCCGCCGCAGCGAATTCCGGAGCTCGCCGATGACCGCGTCCGACCCGATTCATGATGCGGCGCGGCTTCAGGAGATCGCCGACCTGGGCCTGC
>JBBQDE010000123.1:0-7442 GCA_038319425.1 Gemmatimonadales bacterium | reverse complement strand
GTCGGGCATCGCGGTGGGCATGGCGACGAACATCCCGCCGCACAACCTGCGCGAGGTCATCAACGCCATCGTGCACCTCGTGGACAACCCCGAGACGACGCCGACCGAGCTGCGGAAGTTCATCAAGGGGCCGGACTTTCCCACCGGCGGCTACATCTACGGCCGCGAAGGGATCAAGGATTACCAGGAGACGGGGCGAGGCCGCATCGTCATGCGCGCCCGCGCCGTGATCGAGGAGAAGGAGAGCTCGAACAAGTCGCAGATCGTCGTCACGGAGATTCCCTACCAGGTCAACAGCGCGCGCCTGCTCGAGAACATCGCCGAGCTGGTGCGCGACAAGAAGCTCGAGGGGATCAGCGACCTCCGCAACGAGAGCGACCGCGAAGGGCTGCGCATGGTCATCGAGCTGAAGCGCGACGCCATTCCGCGCGTTGTGCTCAACCAGCTCTACAAGCACACCCAGCTCCAGACGACGTTCGGCGTGATCATGCTCGCGCTCGTGCCCGACCCGACGACGCGCCGCCTGGTGCCGAAGATCATGTCGCTCAAGGAGACGCTCGATCACTACATTGCGCACCGGCACGAGGTCATCGTGCGGCGGGCGCAGTTCGAGCTCGACAAGGCCCTCGAGCGCGAGCACATCCTCGAGGGGCTCAAGATCGCCGTCGACAACATCGACGAGGTGATCAAGCTCATTCGCGCTGCCGAGGACACGCCGACGGCGAGCACGCAGCTCCAGGCGCGGTTCAAGCTGAGCGAGCGTCAGAGCGAGGCGATCCTCAACATGCGCCTCGCCAAGCTCACTGGTCTCGAGATCGGCAAGCTCGAGGAGGAGCTCAAGGAGGTCCGCGGCATCGTGAAGGAGCTGCGCGCCCTGCTGGCCTCCAAGGAGAAGCGCAGTGCGCTGCTCAAGACGGAGCTCACGCAGATCTCGGCCAAGTACGGCGACGAGCGCCGGAGCGAGATCACGAGTGACGAAGGGGAGTTCACGATCGAGGACCTGATCGCCGACGAGGAGATGGTCGTCACCATCTCGCACTCGGGCTACATCAAGCGCACCTCGGTCTCCACGTACAAGAAGCAGCGTCGGGGCGGCCGCGGATTGAACGGGCAAGCGCTCAAGGACGAGGACTTCATCGAGCACCTCTTCGTGGCCAGCACCCACGAGTACCTCCTCGTTTTCACCGACGACGGGCGCTGCTTCTGGCTCAAGGTCCACGAGATCCCGCAGGCGGGGCGCGCCGCGAAAGGCAAGCCAGTCGTCAACCTGATCAATGTCACCCCCGACACCAAGGTCCAGGCGATCCTGCCGGTGCGGGAGTTCCGCGACGACCAATACCTGCTCTTCGCCACCAAGAAAGGCACGGTGAAGAAGACCGCGCTCTCGGCCTACGCCAACCCGCGCAGCAATGGAATCAAGGCGATCAAGATCGAGGACGGCGACGAGCTGATGGACGTGCAGGTCACGAGCGGCACGAACGACATCGTGCTGGCGACGCGACATGGGCTCTCCATCCGGTTCCACGAGCAGGATGTGCGCGAGATGGGACGCGACACGACGGGCGTGAAGGGCATCGAGCTCGGCGCGCGCGACGTGGTGATCGGCATGGTGGTGATCAAGCGCGAGGCCACGCTGCTCGTCGTGGCGGAGAAGGGGATCGGCAAGTGCTCGCCGATCGACGACTACCGCGTGCAGAAGCGCGGCGGCAAGGGGATCATCACGATCCACCGCACCGAGAAGACCGGCAATGCGGTGTCGATCATGGAAGTCCTTCCCGAGGACGAGCTGATGCTGATGACCAAGCAGGGCATCCTCATCCGCATGGCGGTGAAGGGGATCCGGGTCGCCGGCCGCAACACCCAGGGCGTCAAGCTCGTGAACCTCGACAGCAAGGACCTGGTGATGGCCGTGGCGCGCGTCGTTCCGGAGGAGGAAGGCGAGGCGGAAGTCGTCGGCGCCGAGATGGATGGGGCGGACGACGACGCGAGCGACGACGGCATCGAGGACGGCGACGAGTAGCCGTCCGGCATCGAATGGATCAGGAACGGCCCCGGTGCACCTGTGTGCTCCGGGGCCGCGTCCGTTCGAGCCTGTCTTTCCGCCCCTCGGATCCGGCACTACCTTAGCGAATTGACGCCAGCCTCGATGTGCCCCGCCCCGTGAGCACGTCCGCGGACACGGACCCGCGCTCGAGCGCCGGAATCCAGGTCACCGCGCCGACGCTCGAGTATCCCGCCACGACGCCGGAGCTCGTGGAGGCGTTGCGGCACGACCGGGAAGCGCTCGTGTGCGAGGCGATCCTCTGGCAGCGCTGGATCCGCTACCTCGGCTTCCTCGCGCTCCTCGCCCTGGCGTTGGCGTTTGGCCGCGAGCGCGCTCGCTTTCTCCTGCCGGCAGCCGGCGTGGCGCTCGGCTACGCGGTCTGCGTGTCGATCACCGCTGCGATGGTGCGCCGCGCCGTCAAGGTGCATCCGATCCGGCTCCCCGCGTTCCTCGTCACCGCCGACGTCGTGGCGCTGGCGTCGATCACGTGGCTGAGTGGCGCGCCCAGCGATGCGGCGCGAATGCTGATGGTGGCGCTGCTCGTCGTGCAGCTTGCCGTCTTCTACTTCGGACGCTGGCTCGGCACCTACTCCGCCATCATCTCCGCCGTCGCGTACGTGACGGTGGCGAGATTTCTCCCTCCGCACGTGCCGGGCGCGCATTCCAGGCTGACCCAGCTGTCGTTCACGCTCGGGCTGTTCGCGATGGTCTGCTTCGTCCTCGTCACGGCCTACGGCAGCTTCCGCGCACGCATGAACCGGCTCCGTCTCTTCTGCAAGCTCGTGGAGGACGGCGATCTCACCCCGGCCCTCTCGCTGGGGCTGGAGAAGCGCCCCGACGACCTCACCCTGCTCGCGAAGAGCTTCGACGCGATGCGCACGCGCCTCGCCGAACAGATCGGCACCGACCCGCTCACGGGCTGCCTGAACCGGCGCGCGCTGGAGACTCGGCTGCGGGCGGAGTGGCGCCAGGCGAAGCGGCGCGGCGCCACGGTGGCCGTGCTCGCCGTCGACCTGGACCACTTCAAGACCATCAACGACACCCGCGGACACCCGTTCGGCGACGTGGTGCTCCAGGAGCTCGCGGGCATCATGAAGGCCACGGCACGCGACACCGACGTGGTCGCGCGGACGGGCGGCGACGAGTTCGTGATCGTGCTGCCGGACACCGGCTGGCAGGGCGCGCTCACCTTCGCCGAACGCCTGCGTCGCAAGGTGGACGATTTCTCGTTCGGCGCGGCGACGGGCGCAATCGGCCTCACCATCAGCGTCGGCGTGGCGCTCGCGCGCGGCACCGACCCCGTCTCGCCGGAGATGCTGCTTCAGGACGCGGATCGCTCCCTGTACAAGGCGAAGACGGGCGGAAGAAATCGGATCTTCGCTTAGGGCGATGGCTCCCGTTCGCCGGTCGCAGCGCCGCTCCATCATCGAACGGATCGCTCCTCGTGGCTGTCGGATTCCCAGTGGCCCGCCAGGCCTGCTCGACCACACACGCATCCATCCTTTGCTTGCACGCGCTGTCTGTAGGAAGGTTCGTATCTTTTTTTTTCTGATTGCCTGACATCGATGCGCCCATGCGCATCGGTGTCGGCCCCGCATCAAGGAAGGCACAACGCCGGTTTCAAGAGGAATTGTAAGAATAAAGGAGCGGTGTCAGCCCCACCGCAGGCAGCGTAGAGGGGCGTTGGGAGGGTCGGCCGCGCATGGAGCGATCCCAAGGATGTCGGAGCAGTACCGTCAGTTGACCTTGCGACCGGAGCGAAGCTCAGTGTTGGAGCAGTGTCGGCAGTTGACCTTGCGACCCGCGCGATCGCTTCTACCGCGGCGATAGGGCGCCTTGGAGCCGACTCGAGCTTTTGACTACTTTCTTCCCATGACCGACCTCATCACCCTCGACGACCTCACCGCCGCCGCGGCGCGCATCGCGCCGGTCGCCGTGCGCACCCCACTCCTTCCGTTCGACGCCGCATCCGAACATCTCGGCGCCGAGATCTGGCTCAAGCCGGAGATGCTCCAGCGCGGTGGCGCGTTCAAGTTTCGCGGGGCCTACAACTTCCTGGCGCAGCTCTCGGAAGCGGAGCGCGCGCGCGGCGTGATCGCGCCGTCGTCCGGCAATCACGCGCAGGCAGTCGCGCTCGCGGCGCGATTGTTCGGTGTGAAGGCGGTCGTTGTCATGCCCACCACCGTCACCCCGGCAAAGCGTGGTGGCGCGGAGCGCCTGGGCGCGCGGATCGAGCTCGCCGGCACCACGACCCAGGACCGAATGGATCGCGCGATGGAGCTGGTCGAGGCGGAAGGGTTCACCATGGTGCCGCCATACGACCATGCGTGGATCATCGCGGGGCAGGGGACGGCGGGGCTCGAGATCGATGCCGACATGCCCGACGTCGAGACGGTGCTCGTGCCGGTGGGCGGCGGGGGGTTGAGCGCGGGCGTCGCCACCGCCATCAAGCTGTGCGCGCCGAAGGCGCGGGTGATCGGCGTGGAGCCTGCCAACGCACCGAAACTCTCGCTGGCGCGGGCGGCAGGCCATCCGGTGCGCACCAAGTCGAGCGCGGGACTCGCCGACGGCCTGCTCGCCGTGGAGGTGGGCGGCATCACCTTCGCTCATCACCAGAAATACCTGGACGAGGTGGTGCAGGTGGACGACGCCGCGCTCCGCGGCGCGATGCGACTGCTGCTGGACCGGATGAAGCTCGTGGCCGAGCCGAGTGGTGCGATCACGGTGGCCGCGCTGCTGGAAGGGATCGCTCGCCCTCATGGCAAGACGGTCGCGCTGCTCAGCGGTGGCAACATCGAGTGGGATGGGCTGGTGCCACTGCTCTCGGGCTCGTGATGCGATGAACCGCTGCCCTACCTGTGGCGCTACCTACTCGGCCGAAGCACGCTTCTGCACGCGCGACGGAGCCAAGCTCGTCGCCCGTGCGACGATGAACCTGGGGACACCGGCGCGCGGCACGTCGAGCGGGCGCGCCGAGCCCCAGCCGCCGGTGACCCACGTCAACCTGACGGGCACGGTGCTGGACGGACGCTACGAGGTGGAGCGAAAGATCGGGGAAGGTGGCATGTCGTTCGTCTACCTCGCGAAGGACGTCGCCACCAGCGAGCAGTACGCGATCAAGGTGTTGTCCGCCGCCCTGTCGCGCGACCAGAACGCGATGGCCCGGCTCAAGCGCGAAGCCAGCCTGGGAATGCGGCTCGCGCATGCCAATGTCTGTCACATCATCCGCCTGGGCGAAACGGCGGATGGCCTGGTGTACGTCGTCATGCCGTTCGTGAAAGGGGAGATCCTCTCCGACCGCAACATCCGTCAGGGGATGCTCCCGATCGCCGACGTGGTGCGGTTCGTCCACGACATCGCGGCGGGGCTGCAGGTGGCGCACGACCTCCGGATCGTGCATCGCGACCTCAAGCCCGAGAACGTGATGATCTGCCGCGACGACGATGGCACGGAGCGCGCGGTCGTGATGGATTTCGGCTTGGCCAAGGAGCGACGCGCCGACGTCGAGCTGCAGAAGCTGACGGCCACCGGCATCATCCTCGGCACGCCCGAGTTCATGAGCCCGGAACAGCTGCGCGGCAAGCCGCTCGACGCGCGCACCGACGTGTACTCGCTGGCGCTCATGACGTTCGAGATGTTGACGGGCAAGCTCCCCTTCGCGGGCCGCACCCAGCAGGAGATGATGATCGCGCGGCTGCGGAACGATCCGATCCCGTTGCGCCAGGCAGTCGCGGGGGGGGAGTTTTCCGAATCGCTGGAGCGCGTGCTGCTCAAGGCGATGAGCCGCGAGCCGGACGGGCGCTACACGACCGCGCCCGAGTTTGCGGCGGCGTTCACGCAGGCAGCGGAGGGCAAGGCAGCGGAGACGGGCCTGCTCGGACGATTCTTCAAGCGATAGCGGAGACGCCGATGTCATGGACCCGCGGTATTGCCCCCTGCCTCGCCGCCGCAACCCTCGCCGCCTGTGCCGCCGCGGCGCACGATTCCCCGGATTCGGCGGCGCTGCCCATCACCAGGATCGCGGGCGCGCCGGCGACATCATGCGCACCGACCGAGCGCGCTGAATGGACGCCGGCCGCCGTGAGCGCCGCGACGTTCGAGGTGAACCCGGGCACGCGCGGCATGACGTCGCGCGTGCGATGGATGCTCTCGCCGGACAGCAGTGCGCTCCTCGTGATGGATGATCCGGTCGCAGTCGAGAACGACGCCATCCCGAACGGAATTCTTTTCGCCACCGAGCGCACCGGGCGCGTGTTCCGGATGGACAGCGTGTGGAGCGCCGCCCCGTCACCGGACTGGCGCCGGCTCGCCGTCGGGCGCGGCGTGGTGTTGAGCGGGGACGAGTCGCAGACCATCCCGCCCGAACGCTGGATGGCACCCGCCGCGCGGCTCCGCGCCATCGCCGGTGCCGAGCCGGCGCTCGTTGCCGAGTCGTTGCGTGCGCACTCATTTCCGGTGAACGGAATGAGCGTGGTCGAGGGGGCCGCCGTCACGCTCGTCGTCGACGTGGCGGATGGCGCCCCGGTCGTGCCAATCGAGTTCGTGGCGCTCGACGGCTGGCGCGTCCGCTGGAGCTGCGACGGCGCGGACATCCTCGTTGGCGGCCGGCCGGCGAGGATGGAGGACGACGCCCCGAGCGCGACCGAGCGTCGCGTGTCGAGCACGGGCGGTGCAACGACGACGGCGCCACCAGCCGACGCACCGCGGTGGATCGACGGAGCGACCCTCCACATCAGCGAGCCGGCTGCGCGTGGCACGCCGCGACCACTGGTCGTTCGCGGTCGCGTGATCGAGGAGCGCGACAGCCGGATCGTCGTGCGCGAGCAGGCGGCGGCGGGATCGAGCGCCGTGCGCGACATCGGGCCCGGTGTTCCGCTGGCCGCCACGCGCGGCGGCCATTTCATTCTCGCTGTGGCGCCGCGCACCGACGGCCGCCCCAACGCCTATCCCGACCATGCGGTTGTCTACCGCGTTCCCTAGTCACCAGTCAATGCCGTCACCCTCGCTCCTTCGCGGCGCGCTCTGCGCCCTCGTGTCACTACCCGCGGCGCCGCTGGGCGCGCAGGGAATCGTGAGCCCGTTCGCCGGCCACAGCTATCAACCGGGCATCGACGTTCGCGATTACGACATCCACATCGAGCTGCCCGATACCGGGGCCTTCATCCGCTGCGACGTCACCGTGACCGTACGCCGCGCCGCCGGCGTCTCCACCCTGCGCCTGGACCTGGTGGACCGCCTCACGGTGCGTGGCATCGAGGTGAACGGGCTCCCGGTGGGGCCCGTCCACGCCCACGATCGGATCGAGGTGCCGCTCGGCGGCGCTGCGGGCGACAGCGTGAGCGTCCGCGTGCGCTACGACGGCGTGGTGACCGACGGACTCGTGGTGCTGAAGGACGCG
>JBBQDE010000122.1:0-7462 GCA_038319425.1 Gemmatimonadales bacterium | reverse complement strand
CGGATTATCGGAGTACCAGTTCGGTGTGGTGGCCGGACTCACCGTGTACGCCGTGCCACAGGTGTTGGCCGCCACGCTGCCGGTGAGCGTGGTGAGTGGACAGGTGGGCACGCTCGTGAAGTTGACGCGCGTGCTGATGCTCGGACCTATCGTGCTCGGCTTGTCGGTAGCGATGCGCCGCCGCGGCACGGTGCCGCGCGGCCGCGTGTCGCTCGGACGGCTGGTGCCCTGGTTCATCGTCGGCTTTCTGCTCCTCGCCGCCGTACGCGCGACGGGGATCGTGCCCGAGGCGGTGGTCGGCTGGGCGCGTTGGATCTCGGGCGCCATGACCGTCGTGGCGATGGCCGCGCTCGGACTCGGCGTGGACGTGCGCGTGCTCGGCCGGGTGGGGGGTGCCGTGACGGCGACTGCGTTGGGCGGCCTGGCGCTGCTGCTCGGGATCAGCCTCGCGCTGGTGAAGGGGCTGGGGATCGGCTGAGCGTGCGGCGGGCCACGCGATGAGCAGCGTGAGGCGCCTCCCCGCGGCCCCACCTCACGCAAACCAACTTGACATCCCGGCCGCCGCCGGCCACTCTCCACTCATGACCCGCTCGCCCGCCCCCGCCCTCATGTGCACCATGTGCATGTGTAATCTCATGTGGCATCAGCCGCAGGGGATCAGTGGCGCGCACGTGTAGTCGCTCGACGTAACCACGTCGACCACGCGCCCCGATCCTTCCACGGATCGGGGCGCTCCGTTTTCGGGGCACCGCGAGACGCGCGAAAGGGGATCGTCGAAGCGTTGGAACGCTCCTACCCCTCACCCAATACATCCCGCATGAAGCCCATCGCCGTCTACCACGAGCACCCGGATTGGTTCAAGCCGCTCTTCGTCGAGCTCGAGCGCCGGGGCATCCCGTACGTGCGCCTCGACGCGGCCGCGCATCGCTATGATCCCGCCGAGCGGAGCGTCCCGTTCTCGCTGGTGTTCAACCGCGCGAGCCCGTCGGCCTACCTGCGCGGGCATGGCCAGTCGACGTTTCACACGCTGCACTGGCTGAAGCACCTCGAGCGTCTCGGCGTCCCCGTGGTGAACGGCAGCACCACCTACGGCTACGAGCTGTCCAAGGCGACGCAGCTCGACGCGCTGGTGCAGCTCGGCCTCCCATTCCCGCGTTCCATCGTGATCAACGATCCGTCGCAAGCGATCGCGGCGGCCACCGACCTGCGCTATCCGGTGCTCGTGAAGGCGAACATCGGCGGCAGCGGCGCGGGGATCACGAAGTATGAGCGGGCCGATGCCCTCGCCGCCGCCGTTGCGGCGGGGCAGGTGAGCCTCGGCGTGGACGACGTGGCGCTCGTGCAGGAAGCGGCACCGCTGCGCGACGGCCACATCACGCGGGTCGAGACGCTGGGCGGCAAGTACCTGTACGCGATCAACGTCTATCCGGCCACAGGCTCGTTCGATCTCTGCCCGGCCGACGCCTGCCAGACGACGAGCGGCGTCGAGCTCGTCGGCGCGGCCTGCGCGGTGGATGCGGTGAAGAGCGGACTGCGTGTCGAAGGCGTCACTCCGCCGGCCGAGATCATCGCGCAGGTCGAGCGGATCTCGCGCTTCACGGGGCTCGACGTCGGTGGAGTGGAGTACCTCGTGGACGATCGCGACGGCAGGCACTACTTCTACGACGTCAACGCCCTGTCGAACTTCGTCGCCGACGCGGCGAACGTCGTGGGCTTCGATCCGTGGCTCAATCTGGTGGACTATCTCGAGGCGCGCGCCGCCGGCGCGCCCGCCGAGGTGACGGCATGAGCGCGGCAGTGCTCCCCGAGGCGGAGGCCGCACCGATCGACGCCCACGACTCTCCAAAACGGATGCGCTTCGGCTACTGGCTGCCCGTGTTCGGCGGCTGGCTGCGCAACGTGGACGACGAGCGCATGGACGCGAGCTGGGCGTATACGCGCCGGCTCGCGCAACGCAGCGAGGAGATCGGGTTCGACCTCACGCTCATCGCCGAGCTGTTCCTGAACGACATCAAGGGGGCCGACGCTCCCGCCCTCGACGCGTGGAGCACGGCCGCCGCCCTCGCCGCGGTGACGGAGCGACTCGAGCTGATGGTGGCGGTGCGTCCGCAGTACCATCCGCCCGCGCAGCTCGCGAAGCAGGCGGCCAACATCGATCAGATCTCCAACGGCCGCCTCGCACTCAACGTCGTCAGCGCCTGGTGGGCGGACGAAGCGCGCCGCTACGGTGTCCACTTCGATCAGCACGACGACCGCTACGCGCGCACCGCCGAGTGGCTCGACGTCGTGAGTGGCGCGTGGAAGGAGTCGCGCCTCACGCACAAGGGCGCGTACTACACGGTGGACGATCTCATCGTGGAGCCGAAGCCGGCGCGTCGTCCGCGACCGACGATCTACGCCGGCGGCGAATCGGAGACGGCGAAGAATCTCATCGCGTCCAAGTGCGACGCGTACGTGATGCACGGCGATCCGGTGGCGCACATCGCGCCGACGGTGGCGGACATGCGCGCGCGCCGCGAGCGGGCTGGCGGCGCCGCGATGGAGTACGGGATGGCCGCGTACGTGATCGTGCGCGAGACGGAGGCCGCCGCCAAGCGCGAGCTCGAGCGGATCACCAACGTGACCGAGGGGTCGCCGGGCTATCACAACTACCAGGACTGGCTCGCCAACACCCAGCTCGAGTCCCGCGTGTCGCTCGAGGACTACTCCGTGTCGAACCGCGGGCTGCGCGCCGGTCTGGTGGGCACGGCCGAGCAGGTGGCCGAGCGCGTGCGCGCGTATCAGGACGCCGGGGTGGGACTGCTGCTCCTGCAGTGCAGCCCGCAGCTCGAGGAGATGGAGCGGTTCGCCGAGACAGTGATGCCGCTGGTGAACTGAAATTCGTTTTCGGTTTTCGGTCGTCAGCTTTTCGGCCCGCTTCGGGACGCAATTGCTTCCCGTGGCGGGCCGAGCACCGTAAACCGAACGCCGGACACGCCTTCTCCTCATTGGCGAACCAATACGGGCTCGGGGTTATTGTTCTGACATGCATACCCTGCTGCGCTACCTGAAGCCCTACTGGCGCCTCGCCCTGCTTGCGCTGGTGCTCGCCGCGGTCAACCAGATCTTCTCGCTGCTGGATCCACTGATCTTCCGGCACGTCATCGACAGCTACGCGACGCAGTACGACAAGTACACCCGGATCGAGTTCTTCAAGGGCGTCGCGCTGCTGCTCAGCATGGCCGTCGGCGTGGCGTTCGTGTCGCGCGTGGCGAAGAACTTCCAGGACTACTTCGTCAACGTCATCGTGCAGCGCGTCGGCGCCGACCTGTACTCGGACGGCATCCGCCACTCGCTCGCGCTGCCGTTCCAGACGTTCGAGGACCAGCGCAGCGGTGAGACGCTCGGCAAGCTCCAGAAGGTGCGCTCCGACACCGAGCGGTTCATCGCCGCGTTCGTGAACATGGTGTTCACCACGCTCGTCGGCGTGATCTTCGTGATGGTCTACGCCTTCAAGGCGCACTGGGCGATTGCGCCGGCGTTCTTCCTCACGGTGCCGATGCTCGCCGTGCTGAGCTCCGTGCTCAGCAAGCGCATCAAGACGATCCAGAAAGTCATTGTCGCCGAGACCACCGCGCTGGCCGGCGCGACGACGGAATCGCTGCGCAACATCGAGCTCGTGAAGAGCCTCGGTCTCGCCAAGCAGGAGGAGCTGCGACTCAACGCGACCACCGAGAAGATCCTCAAGCTGGAGCTGAAGAAGGTCCGCTATCTCAGGTCGCTGAGCTTCATCCAGGGCACGGCGGTGAACTTCCTCCGCACATGCATCCTGTTCCTGATGCTCTACCTGATCTTCGAGAAGCAGATCACGGTGGGCCAGTTCTTCTCCCTGCTCATCTATTCGTTCTTCATCTTCGGGCCGCTCCAGGAGCTGGGGAACGTCATCAACATCTATCGGGAGACCGAAGCGTCACTGGCGAACTTCGACGCGATCTTCCGGATCCCGATCGACCCGAAACCGCTGAACCCCGTGACGGTCGACGACCTGCGCACGCTGTCGTTCGACGGGGTGAGCTTCACGCACGCCACCGCGGCGGCGCCGGCGCTGGCCGACGTCTCGTTCGAGGTGGAGCGCGGCCAGACGATCGCCTTCGTGGGCCCGTCCGGCGCGGGGAAGACGACGCTGGTGAAGCTGCTCGTGGGACTGTATCGGCCCGGCGCGGGTGAGATTCTCTACAACGGCGTCCCGAGCGACGAGGTGGATCTCGACCGCTTCCGTGAGCGCATCGGCTTCGTGACGCAGGACGCACAGCTGTTCAGCGGCACCATCCGCGAGAACCTGCTTTTCGTGCGCCCCGACGCGACGGACGCCCAATGCCTCGACGTCCTCCGCCGCTCGGCGGCGACCTCGCTGCTCACCCGCGCCGACAATGGCCTCGACACGGTGATCGGGGAAGGCGGGATGAAGATCTCCGGCGGCGAGAAGCAGCGCCTCTCGATCGCGCGCGCGCTGTTGCGCGATCCGCAGCTCCTCGTGTTCGACGAGGCCACCAGCTCGCTGGACTCGCTGACCGAGGAAGAGATCAGCCGGACGATGCGCGACGTCGCCGAGGCGGCCGACGTGATAACGGTGCTGATCGCGCACCGACTGAGCACGGTGCTGCACGCCGACCGGATCTACGTGCTCGAGCGCGGTCAGATTGTAGAGGAGGGACGGCACGAGGAGCTGCTCGCGCGCACAGGGCTGTACTACGCGATGTGGCGCCAGCAGGTGGGGGAGCGACGGCCCGACATGCCCAGCGCCGCGCCGCGGCTGGCCGTCGTGGGCGGGTAGCCAGCCGGATTCAGAGCGGCAGAACGACCGAAGATCGGTGGCGCGCGTCGGACAATCCGCCCCTCGGCGCACGCTGGGTTTCTTGGCGTGGCTACTCCGGGTGACCTGGGTCACTCCACGTCCTCTGGCACTCTGCGCGAGCGGGCGCAGACCGCTAGGGTGCCTGTGTTACGTGCAGGTGCAGCCAACTCCTAACTGACCTGTCTCCAACGAGTTGGAGACAGGCCAGCTGCGGCATGCGGCTCGCCAGTACATGGAGGGAATGACCCCGCCCTCCATGTTCGACCACCGTTCGGTCACGCTGTCCCGCCTGTTCACGCCACGCGCGATCGCCCGCATCGCCCTCGCACCGCGCGGCACGGCGCGCGATGGTGCGGCGGCGGCGGTACTCGCCGCGCAGGCGTGGTCGCGAATCGGCGCGGCACTCTGCGTCGCGGTGGTGCAGCTGGCGATCGTGTTCTGGCTGGGAGGGACGGCCACGCCGGCCACCCTGCTGGGCATCGCCCTCGGGTATTCGGCGTTCAGCGGAGCAATGGCGATTGGCGTGGGGCGCGCCGGCCGCGCCACGCCTCCCGTGGTGACCGTCGCGCTCGCGGGCGATATCGCGTTCATCTTCGCGATGACGATCGCCGGCACGACGCCGGCGCACTACGAGCGCTCGCTGTTCGGCGCGATGATCGTCATCCACCTCTCACACTTCTACTTCGGCCGGCGCCAGGCGTGGCGCATGGTCGTGCTCTCGGTCGTCGCCTATCTCGCGCTCATCGGCATCGCGTCGCGCCGCGTGGTGGGCGTGGAGCGCGTGGAGGAGCTGTGGACGCTGGTCATCGGCGCGGGCGGCACGGTGATCGTGATCGTCAATGCGGGTCACGTGCGCCGGCGGTTGCGCGCCATCGTCACGCTGTTCGAGCGGGCGGAGGAGGGAGACTTCTCCGGTGAGTACGAGGAGGCCGCTGACCTACGCCCGGACGCGATCACGCGCGTGGGACGTGCCTACAATCGCGTGCGCATGCATCTGGCGAGCATGGTCCTCACCGATCCGCTCACGGGCTGCCTCAACCGCCGCGGCGGGATAGGGCACGGGCGTGGAGCGCGGATATCTCGGGCGAAGGATAGCCTTCGTCATACAAGGGCCACGAGCACGGGCGTCCCGGCCCCGAACCCATCAGGCAAGAAGCGCATCGAAGGCACTATCGCATGCCGCGAGGCACCGCTCCAATCCCTCGAGCGTGTGGTCGCCCATGTGCCCGATGCGGACCGTCGTCTCCTTGTTCTTGCCGTAGCCGCTTCCGATGGTGAAGCCCCGTGCCTTCACCTCCTTCAACAGCGCGGACGCCGTGAGCGACGCCGGCAGGGTGACGCTCGTGACCGTTGGCGATCGGTGGCCGTCGCGCGCCAGCACCCGGAGCGCGCCGTCCTGTCCTGCGCCCAACGCGCCACCGTGCCGTGCGTGAAGCGCGTCCACCCACTCGTACGTGCGTGCGGCCATCGCCGCGTGTCGTGCCCAGCGCGCCGGCATCCCCTCCGCCGCGATTGCGGGGAGCTGCACGTCGGCGGCGAAGAAGAGCGGAATCGCCGGCGTGTTCGGCGTCTGGCCCTTGAGCGCGTAGGCGTCGAACTCCACCAGGTCGAAGTAGAGCCCGCGGCCCGGCGTCGCCCGCGCCGACGCGATGAACGCCTCCGACGCAGCCGCGAAGGCGAGGCCCGGCGGCAGCGCGAGCGCCTTCTGTGAGCCGGTGAGCGCGTAGTCGAGCTCCCAGTCGTCGAAGCGCAACTCGGCGCCGCCGATCCCGGTCACGGAGTCCACCAGACACATCGCGCCGTTGTCGCGCGCGAGCCAAGTGGCGGTGCGCACGTCCTGCCGGGCGCCGGTGGACGTCTCGGAGTGCACGATGGTGAGCGCGGCGTACCGCGTGCGCTTCAGCCGCTCGGCGAGCTGGTCGAGATCCACCGTGCCGCCCCACGGCACCTCGATCACGTCCGTCTCGCGCGCGCACCCTTGCGCGATTGCGGCGAACCGAGCGGAGAACGCGCCGTTCACCACTGCCAGGATGCGGCCGGGCGGCGAGCAGCGCACGCCCGCTTCCATGAGCCCCGTCGCCGACGAGCTGCTCACGTACACGGGACGACGCGTGCCGAAGATCGGCCGCAGCGCCTCCTGCAGGCGCACGAAGAGCGCCTCGAACGCCGCGCCGCGATGCGGGATCATCGGCTGGGTCATCGCGGCCAGCACCCGCGTGCGTACCTCGGTGGGACCCGGAAAGAAGAACGTGCCGTTCGGAAGCAGTGGCGCGGTCATGCGAGCACGATGTCGGTGAGTTTGTCGAACGAGTCGAGCACGAGGTCCGCGTCGTCCGCGATGGCGTCGCGTCGCACGAATCCCGTGAACGCGGCGAAGGCGTCTACGACGGGGCGGATTGCCAGGTCGGTGGCCCCGTCGCCGACGGCCAGCACGCGGGGTGGCAGCGCGAGCGATTCCACGACCTCGCGCTTGCCGAGCGCGGTCGCGAGCGGCGAGGCCGTGTCATAGCCCTCGTAGTCACCATCCGGGGTGAATCGCACCGAGACGGCATGCACGTCGCCGTCCGCGATGCCGAGCCGCTGCGCGACGGGGAGAATCGCCTCGCGCACGCCGCCGCTCACGAGCAC
>JBBQDE010000121.1:0-7473 GCA_038319425.1 Gemmatimonadales bacterium | reverse complement strand
CGCACCGCCGGATCGACGAGGCGCGTCCACTTCGCGCTGCCGTACTTGCGGTGCGCGAGCTCGAAGCCGGCCACCGTGCCGGGCACGCCCACCGACTTGTGGCTGTCGTGGTGGATGCGCTCCGAGTAGTTGCCGGCCGAGTCGAGGAACATCGTCGGCGTGGCGGCGGCAGGCGCCATCTCGCGGAAGTCGATCGTCGTCGCGCGGCCGTCGGGGAAGCGGATCACCATGAAGCCGCCGCCGCCGATGTTGCCCGCCACCGGATAGGTGACGGCCAGCGCGAACCCGGTCGCGATCGCGGCGTCCACCGCGTTGCCCCCCTCGGCGAGCACGTCGCGTCCCGCCTCACTGGCGATCGTGCTCGCCGAGACGACCATCCCGCGCGGTGCCGAGATGGTTGGGCCGGCGACCAGCTCGCTGGCGGGCACGCTCTTGCCGCCGAGCGGACCGCACGCTGCGGCGGCGAGCAGGGGAGCGATGAGAGATCCGCGCATCGCGCGGAGGAAACGCTGGAGCATGAAGGAGCCTCGGACGGGGGTCGATCGGAAAGCTACGGCCGGCGCACTGGTAAGACAAAGAATGCATTCTGTTTTCGTGATCGGTCCTGATACGTGGGCAACGAAGAGGGCGCCACGGGTGTCCTTCTCTCATCGCCTACGGGAGAAGTCATGTCGCGCTGGACCATCGCTGCATTCATCCTGATCGCTGGCTGTCACCCCGCGCCGGCGACGACGCAACTCGCACCGGCGCCCAGCGCGTGGCGCACCGAACCGTCGATGCACCAGGCCCGCGCGGCGCACTGGGGCCAGTATGCCAGTCCTCGTACCAGGTACTCGTCTACCCGCGTACTGCGGTGTGCCGTTGAGGATGACGGCCTGCCCCACGATGCACTATTCTTCATGATGGGCCTTCTCGATCGACTTCGGTCTCTCGTGCTCGGTGACGTCGACCCCGCCGAGCAGTACGTCGTGCGCGGGTTCCACGTCGTGGTGGAGAACACGCGCCCTGACATCGAGACCACGGTCGTGCTTCGCCGGCTCGACGACGCGCTCGCCCTCATCGAGTCCGTCCAGCCGTGGCGCTTCGCGCATCTCGCGCGCGACGTGGATCGGTTCTGGATCGTGCGGTATCCCTGCCGCGGTGCGTTCTTCGCCGACACGCGCACGTGCATGACGGAGCTCACCTTCCTCGCCCGCACCGACATCACCGCGGCGCCGGTGGCGTCGTCGATCCTGCACGAAGGGATGCACGCGCGCGTCAACGGGATGGGGGTGTCGCGCGTGGATCGCGACATGGCGCGCGAAGAACGGATCTGTCGCCGCGCCGAGCTCGCGTTCGGTCGCGCGCTTCCAGCAGACCTTGGCCAGCCGGTGATCGAGCGCGCCGAGGCGACCCTGCTGCTCGCCGACAGCGAGGTGGCACCGACTATCGACTGGGTGAGCGCGCAGCGCCGGCAGGAAGCGGTGGACTCGGCCGTCCCACGCACGGATATCGGCCTGCGCTGACGGCACGAGACTGGCCTCAGCGGCCAGCTACATGACACCGAACATTCGCCGTCGCGTCGCCGTCGCCGCGGCCGCCGCCCTGCTGGTTTCCGCGGGCTGCGGCAAGGTGACCGACCCCGATCCACTCGTTGGCACCTTCCTCGCCTCTACCCTGACCGTGGCACCGGCCGGCCAGGGCGTGGTCGACGTCCTTGCTCAAGGTGGAACGCTCGGCCTCAACGTGGCGAACAACTTCGTCACGGCCGGCACCCTGATCCTCCCCGCGAGTGTCACCGGGGGCGCCTTGTTCACGGCTAGCATGGCCGGCACGGCTGTCCGCACGGGAACGACCGTTCGCTTTACCCAGTCGGCCGACACCTTCGTGCGCAACCTGACCTTCACGCTCGCGGAGAACCGCCTGGAGGCGGTGAGCCAGGTGGTGGCCGGCACCACGTATACCGTCGTCCTCATCCGGCAGTAGCTCCGTCCGGTGCAGCGGAGCCCGGCGGCCGAGATCGCCGCGTGGTTCGCTTTTCGCTCTGTGGACGGGTGTCAGCGGACTCCTCCTTCAGCGACCGCCATGTCACGCTTCCCGCTTTTCCTGCTCGCCGCCGCGCTCACCGCCGCCTGCACGAAAGAACATGAGAACGTCGTGCACGTCATCGCCGAGCAGGCGCCGGGCCTGAAGAAGGCCGCGCGGGTGCAGTACCGCGGCGTGGATGTGGGGCTCGTGAAGCAGGTGTACTTCACCCCCGGTGGCGTGCGGATCGACCTGCTACTCGAGCGAAACGACGTGCCTATCCGCACCCAGGACACCGTGCGCATCACGTCGGTGGGGGCGTTCGGCGAGCAGGTGGTGGACATCCAGCCCGGCGTGCAGACGGCGCCGCTCATCGCGCGCAACGCGACGCTGCCGAAGGCGCAGACCGACACCACCGTGGCGCTGCCGATCGGCGTGTGGCGGTCCATCGTGCAGACGCTGGGAGTCGCGACGGATTCCCTCGCGGACACCGGGATCGTGACCGTCTCCCGGCTCGACTCGATGAAGGCGCGCGCGAAGGCCGCGGCCGATTCCGCCCAGTCGAAGCGCAAGCGCTAGCCGGCGGCGCTCAGAGGCACGCGGTCTCAGCCGCAAAGTTCCGGCACGATCTTGGCCTTAGTGCATGGGCAGATCGGCGGTCCCGCACTCACTGGCTCACGAGGAGATCTGAATGGCGACGCTGTTGGAATCCGGAGCGCGTCCGTATGGATCGTCGAAAGGAGTGTTCGTGAGCATGCTGCTTCACGGTGCCCTCATCACCGCCGCGGTGCTGGGCACGGCCAAGGTGGTGCTGCCGCCGCGTGAGAAGATCGAGGAGCATCCGGTCCTGTATGTGGCGTCCCCGCCGCCGAAGCCGGTGGCGATGGCCGAGCCGATTCCCGTCGTGAAGACGCCGCCGAAGGCGAAGGCTCCCGAGAAGGTGTTCCGGGCGCCGCCGCCGGAGCGGCGAGCGCCGCAGCCCGTGGCGCAGCCCAAGGTGCCGGCGACGCCGGCGCTGGTAGCGCCCACGAAGGTGGCGCTGTCGCTGCCTGCGGTGGACCTCAAGGCGATGCCGACGATCAGCGACGTCGTGGCGCCAGCGTCGGCGGATGTGATCAAGTCGTCGGGCATCTCGCGCGAAGGCTCAGTGAAGAGCTCCGACAATGAGCTTGGCGGCAAGGGAGGGCTCGGCAGCGGCAGCTCGGGGCGCGCGTACGACGAGAGCCAGGTCGAGCGTGCCGTGCAGGTGACCAAGCAGACGTCTCCGCGCTATCCCGACGCGCTGAAGAGCGTCGGCGTCGAAGGGGTGCTCTCCGTGCGCTTCATCGTCGGCGCGGACGGGCGCGTGGAGCCGGGCTCCATCGAGGTGATCTCCACGCCGCACAAGCTGTTCGCCGACGCGGTGCGCACCTCCCTGCTCAACTCGCGCTATCGTCCCGCCGAGGCGGGCGGGCACACGGTGCGCCAGCTGGTGGAGCAAAGCTTCACCTTCAGGCTGGAGAAGTAGAGGCCTCGGCCGCCGGTACGCTGAGGGCTCGCCCCCGGCACGTCTGGCCGCCACTGCCGGCCGGTCGTATACTCGCGAGCGCGTCCTGCCGCCCTCACAGTGGAGGCGCCCCGTCGATGCGCCCTGCCCTGAGGATCCCGGTCATGAAGATGCGAGCCCTGTTCCCCGCCATTGCCGTTGCTTCCCTGCTGTCCGCCTGCGACAGAGGTGCCACCGCGCCGGCGCTGGCCGTGCCGAACGCGCCGGCACTCATCACCCATGGCAGCGTCGACGGCTCCGCACATCCCGCCGTCGTACTCATCGTCATGGATGTCGCAGACAGTCCCGCGTATCGCTGCTCGGGCACCCTCATCGCGCCGAAGGTCGTGCTGACGGCCGGGCACTGTGCGGGCGAGACGGGCGAGTTCAGCGGCATGCGGATCTTCACCGAGTCCGACGTCCAGAACGGGCACAACAACTACCCGTTCGCCGGCCCCAACACGGTGGAGGCCTCGGCCTGGCACTCGCATCCGCAGTTCACCGAAGCCGCCTTCTTCCTGCACGACGTCGGCGTCGTGCAGCTCAGCGCTCCCGTCACACTCCCGGTGGGCGCGACCTTCGGTACCCTCCCGGCGGTGAACTCGCTCGACGCGCTGAAGCCGAGCAGCCACACCATCTTCACCGCGGTGGGCTACGGCCTGCAGCGCATCAACCCGGTGTTCGTCGTGGCCGAGAAGATCCGCATGGTGGCCGAGCCGCACCTTATCCAGATCAACACGGGCTTCACGGGACCAGGATCGCTCCTGCTCTCCAACAACGCCTCCACGGGCGGCACCTGCTTCGGTGATTCGGGCGGCCCGAACTTCGTGGGCACGAGCAGCGTCGTGGGCGCCGTGACGTCGTTCGGGATCAACGGCACCTGCGGCGGCACCGGTGGCGTGTTCCGGCTCGACAAGGCGGACGTACTGACGTTCGTGAACCAGTACCTGCAGTAACGACAGCATCCACGATCGACCTGCGCTGGAGCTCGGCCTACCCGAGCTCCAGCAGCAGCGACAACGGCTTCCGCGAGTCCGGGTGGATGATCTCCTCGAGGCCATCCACCACGAGCCGCGCCTCGCGCGCCGCGGCCAGCCACGACGCGGTGGTGCGGAAGTACCACGGCATCGGCGCGGGAAACGGCGCGCCGAACGCGCTCCAGGTCTCGGTCCGCCAGCCGTCCTCGTACGGGCCATCGCCGACGGCCGCCCACGGATGCACCGTCTGCATAAGAATCGTGCCCGACGCCGGCAGCCGGCGTGCGAGGGCGCCGAGCAGCGGCGCGACGCGGTCGTCGAGGAGGGCGAAGTTGCAGACGATGAGATCGAACGGCCCGGCGAGCACCGCCGCATCGAGCTCGAGCTGCTCGTACGAGACGCACGCGTAGTCGATCGCTCCGCCCGACGCGCGCGCGACATCGATGAGCGGCGCGCTCGCGTCGATGGCCGTGACGTGCGCGCCGAGCTTCGAGAGCGTTCGGGCGAGCCACCCCTCGCCGCAGCCGACGTCGAGCACGCGCACGTCGGGGCGTCCATCCATCACGCGGGCGCACGCCGCAATGATCGCGACGTCGGTTGCCGCTCGTCGGCTCGGGATCGCCCGCTCGCGCACAGCCGTCGTCCAGGCGTCGGCGTTCGCCGTCCAGCTCCGCTGCAGCGCCGCGCGCTCGGTCTGTGAGTCGTCCACGTTCAACTGCGTTGGGGGAGGCGTAGGCGACTGCGTTGATGGAGTTTTCGACTGCTCCAACATCGACAGCAGGCGTAGGCGATTGCGTTGATGGGATTTTCAACTGCTCCAACATCGACGCAGATATTCCGTGTGGCTGTCGGATTCCCAGTGGCCCGCCATGCAGATGCGACCACGCGGGCATCCATCCTTTACTCGCAAGCGAAGTCTGAGAGCTGGCCTACTGTTTTTTTTGCCTGCGGCTGCCGAGCATCGGTGCAGGTGTCGGGCACCGATGTCCGTCCCACATCAGAAAAACACCGCTAGTTCTGCGATAGAAGCTGACGTGGCGGGACGGAAAGATTTGCGTCGATATCTGAGCAGTTGAAAATCCCCTCAACGCCCTTGCCGTCAATTCAGTTGCCCAACCCGAGCTCGAACTAGAGCTCTCGCACCCAGATGTTGCGGAAGCTGATCGGTGGGCTCGGGTCGCCGTGTGCCTGGAGGCGGATGGGAAGCGCGCCGTGGGCCTTGTACTCCGGCGCGCCGATGTACTTCGTGTCGCCCCTGAGCTGCACATGGTTCTGCACCACCACCCCGTTGTGAATCGCGGTGAGGAACGCCGGCGACTTGAGCGAGCCGTCGCCGTTGAACGTCGGCGCGGTCCAGACCACGTCGTACACCTGCCATTCTCCCGGCTTCCGCATCGCGTTGGCGAGCGGGATGAATTGCTTGTAGACGCTGCCTGCCTGGCCGTTCACGTACGTGGTGTTGTGGTACGAATCCATGATCTGGAGCTCGTACCCGCCGTCGGCCGTGGCGCCTGCGTACAACCCGCTGTTGCCGCGCGCCTGGCCCGAGCCGGTGATCCGCGTCGGGATGCGCCACTCGAGGTGGATCTGGTAGTTGGTGAACTTCCGTCTCGTCTGGATGTCGCCCGCTTGCTTGTTCACGGTCATCACACCGCTGTTCACGACCCAGCCGGCCGGCTTGGTCGTGTCGGCGGACGACACCCACTCGTTCAGGTTGCGGCCGTCGAACAGCACGATCGCATCGGACGGGGGGACGTCGTTCGTGATCCCGGGCGTGACGATCTTCGGCACGGGCGTCCAGACCTCGGTGTCCTCCGGCTTGCCGGCCGGCTGCTGCGCGAGCGCCGGCACCGCACTCAGCATGAGCAGCGCGAGGATCGTGAGCTGTTTCGTCATGGGGTCGTGGGGGGATTGGGGTTGCCCACCGTCTCCTGCACGGGATACGGCAGGTACGTCGTGCGTGCTTCGGTGATCCGGCCGAATCGCCGTTCGTCCGCCCATCGCGTGCCCGTGAGGAAGAGGGCGTAGCGGCGCTGGCGGTAGATCTCGTCGAGCACGGCCGCCTGCGACGGCAGCGTCACGGCCGTCTGCGGCCCGAGCCCGGCATTCGCGCGGACGACGTTGATCTGTGCGATCGCTTCCGGCAGCCGGTTGGTGCGCGCGTATGCTTCGGCGCGGATGAGCGAGAGCTCGTCCTGCGAGAAGAGGGCGTACGGATCGCTCGCCGTGAGATACACGTTGAGCGGCACCACCTGGGCCCCACCGAACGGTGTCGTCACCGTGCTCTGGGTGAAACGGTTCACGCGGGTGTCGCCCGCCTCGGCGTCGGTGCGGAAGGTCGCGATCGCCTTGAAGTAGCCGTTCGAGACTGCCGAGCCCCAGATGGGGTTCTGGTCCACGCTTGAATACGTGTAGCGCGACGTGGCCGGAGCCGGCACTTCATTGGCAAAGGTGAGCGCGGCATCGTAGCTCCCCGCGGCCAGCGAGTAGCGCGCCTGGAGCGCGCGGATCGTGTTCGGCAGGTCGATGCTGGCCTGGAGCACGCTCGTCGTGAACTCAGCGGACACCGGCGTCGCGAGATCGGTGCGGGCCGATGCGAGGAGGGCGAGCGCCTGCGCGAGCACCTCGCTGCGGGGGTTGTAGCCGGCCGGCGACTTCGTGAGGTCGAGCGGGAGCTGCGGCCACGCCTCGATCATCTGCCCGTACGCAAACGCCTTCGATGTCCTTGCCAGGGCCGAGAGACCGCTCTTCGTTCCAGCGGCCAGCGTCACGCCGGCCACGTTGTCCAGGATGTCGTTCGCCGCGCGCACGATCTGGAATCCGGTAGACCAGAAGTTCAGCAGGTCGGGATTCGTGGGATCGATTGCCGCGGAGTTGGCGCTGGCGAGCGGATACTTCTGGAATTCGCGCGTGGTGGAGAGCGATGCGTCGGTGTTGCCGAGCTCCCCGGCCACGATGCCGGTGAGG
>JBBQDE010000120.1:0-7490 GCA_038319425.1 Gemmatimonadales bacterium | reverse complement strand
GCCATGTTCACGTATGTCGCCTGCTGCAGGTCGAACTGCCCGATGTAGTCCTTTGCCATCAGCCGCACTCCCACACCGCGGCCCACCGACACGTCCGCACCAAGTCCAACATTGGCCGCGAAGTTGGTGGACGATGTGGTGACGAAGGACTGCGTGATGTCGTAGCGCATCGTACCGGCACCCGCCTGGATGAACGGTGTGAGTGCCGTGCCGGACATCGACGCGTGCGGCAGCGCGAGCTCGAGTCCAGCGTCGAACATCTGCACGCGGCTCTGCGCGAGCGACACGCCCCCGAAGATGGGGATGCCCGCCTGGATGTCGCTGCTGGCGGTGGCGACGTTACCGATGAGAGAGAGATTCGGGGCGAGCTTCATGCCGAGCTGCACGCCGAACACCGGCGCCGGGGCGTTCGTCACCGAGGTGCCGAGCGGGCCGTTGAGGTAGTCGCCGAAGACCATGTAGCCGACGTACGGCGTCGCTTCGAAGGCGGTGTTCGTCGCGAGCGGGGAACCACCGCGCACCTGGGCGGCGGCGACAACTGGCGCCGCGGCGAGCAGCGCGGCGACGAGTGCGAGGGAAGGACGACGCATGGAGAATCTCCGAAAGAGTGGTCACGGGTAGTGGGGTGGCGACATCGACACGAGGCACGCGTGATGCCGAATCGCCCGTCTCCATCGGCGGCATCGCAAGTCGTTGTCGTGCCGCGGGTTGCCCTGTGCACACGTTCGCGACTGGCACCGCGTGCTGTCCCCGCCGGAGGACGCGCGCGTCACCTCGAGCGAGGACGATTCGCACGCCGGGCACTCTCGTTATGTTCCGGGTCGAACTCCGGAATTCACGTCCGCGCACCCTCTTGCCGACCGATGAGCGCAGTCCCGAAAGATCTCGACGCCTACCTCACGACGCACGACGCGCGCATCCTGCGCGAGCTGTTCGACTTCCTGCGCATTCCGAGCGTGAGCGCGCGGTCGGAGCACGACGCCGACACGGCGCGCGCGGCGGAGTGGGTCGCGCAATCGTTGCGCGACGCGGGACTCGAGGCATCGATCCATCCGACCGCCGGCCATCCGGTGGTGATCGGCGAGTGGCGCGGCGCCGGTCTGAAGGCGCCAACGATTTTGGTGTACGGCCACTACGACGTGCAGCCGGCCGAACCGCTCGAGCTGTGGACGTCGCCGGCGTTCGAGCCCACGGTGCGCGACGGCAAGCTGTTCGCGCGCGGCTCGGTGGACGACAAGGGTCAGCTCTTCCTGCATGTGAAGGCGTTGCAGGCGCATCTCGCCGCGCGCGGCAGGCTGCCGGTGAACGTGATCGTGCTGGCCGAAGGCGAAGAAGAAGTGGGCAGCGAGCATCTGGCGCCATTCATCGAGGCGAACGCCGCCCGCCTCAAGGCCGATGCCGTCGTCATCTCCGACTCGGCGATGTTCGCGCCCGGCTTGCCGAGCATCCTGTCGTCGCTGCGCGGCCTCGCGTACTTCCAGATCGACGTGCAGGGTCCAGCGCAGGACCTGCACTCCGGGAGCTACGGCGGCGCGGTGGTGAATCCCGCGATGGCGCTGGCGAAGATCCTGAGCACGATGCACGACGCGAACGGCTGCATCGCGATTCCCGGCTTCTACGCCGCCGTGCGCGACTGGCCCGAGCCCGTGCTCTCCTCGATGCGAAGCCTGCCGTTCGACGACGAGCATTTTCGCGCCGAGGCCGGCTCGCCGGCGCTGGGCGGCGAGAAGGGATACACCGTGCTGGAGCGCTTGTGGATTCGTCCGACCGTCGAGGTGAATGGTCTGCTCAGCGGCTACACCGGTGAAGGGGCGAAGACCGTGCTTCCGGCGAAGGCGATGGCGAAGGTGAGCTGCCGTCTCGTGCCCGATCAGGATCCGGCAGTGATCGAGGCTGCGATGAAGGCGCATGTCGCGCGCGTCGCGCCGACGGGAGTGACGGTGACGGTGACGCATCTACACGGCGGGAAGCCGTGGCGCGCCGACCTGCACGGGCCGCTGTTCGATGCGGCGCGCCGCGCGCTGGCGGCGGCGTTCGGGCGCGTGCCGGTGATCTCCGGCGAAGGTGGCTCCATCCCCGTCGTCGGCGACTTCCAGCGCATCCTCGGCACGCCGGTGCTGCTGGTGGGCTTCGGCCTGCCGGGCGAGAACGCGCACGCCCCCGACGAGTGGATGAGCGTGGAGAACTTCACGAAGGGCATGCGCGCGATCGCGATGCTCTGGGACGAGCTCGGGACGGCAATGGCCGGCCGGTGATCGCGGACTCGCTCGGCTTCGCCATTGGCCTGCTCATCATGCTGGCCCTGGCGCTGTTCGGCGCGACGTTGGCGCCGGGCCGCTGGGCGGTGCGCGAGCGATGGCGGACGCGGGCCGCGGCGGCTGCGATCATTGCCGGTGTGGCGCTCGCGTTCGGATGGAATTCCCTCTCCGCCCGGCGCGCCATCGACCTGTCGCCGCCGCTCCCCGAGCTGAACCCCGTCGCGGGAGAATGGCGCGACGGCGGCGCCACCGTCACCTTTGGACCTGGCGATCGATACGTCTGTCGTGGCGTGCCGTGCACCGGCATGGGCACCCAAGGCGCATGGCGCCGCGTCGGCCCGTACGGCGTGCTGGTACGCTGGAGCGATGGACACGAAGTGACGTGGCGCATCGTGGCGTATCGTGGCGACTTCCGCCTGGGGCTGCTGCCGCTCGAGGGCGACGTGGGACCGATGGATGGACGACTGTTTTATACGAAAGTGCAGTGACTCACACGCGGATGGACGCATGTCTCAGCTGACCCCGACGGAGTGGATCTGGCGCAACGGCGACTTCGTCGCCTGGCAGGACGCCACGGTCCACGTGCTCGCGCACTCGATGCAGTTCGGCTCGTCCGCGTTCGAGGGGGTGCGTTGCTACAACACGCCGCGCGGGCCGGCGATCTTCCGGTTGGAGGACCATCTCCAGCGGCTGCTCAACTCGTGCAAGATCTATCGCATGGACGTGCCGTATGGCGTCGACGAGCTCGTCGATGCCTGCTGCGAGCTGATCGAGCGCAACGCACTCGACGCCTGCTACCTGCGCCCGATGGTGCTGCGGGGCTATGGCGCGGCCGGCATGGTGCCGTTCGACAGCCCGGTGGAGGTGTATCTCCCCTGCTGGCCGTGGGGTGCGTACCTCGGCGAGGGCGCGCTGGAGAACGGCGTCGACGCGTGTGTGTCCAGCTGGCATCGCGTGGCACCGAACACGGTGCCGAGCATGGCGAAGGTGGCGGGAAACTATCTCGGCGGGCAGCTGATCAAGATGGAAGCGCTCGCCAACGGATACGACGAAGCGATCGCCCTCGGGCCGGAGGGACTGATCAGTGAAGGCTCCGGGCAGAACGTGTTCATCGTGTCGAAGGGCATCCTGTTCACGACGCCCGCCAACGGCACGCTGTTGCCGGGCATCACGCGCGACTCGATCATCACGCTCGCCCGCGAGGCCGGGCTCGAGGTGCGCGAGCAGGCGATGCAGCGCGAGGTGCTGTACACGGCCGACGAGATCTTCCTCACCGGCACCGCATCGGAGGTGACGCCGGTGCGCAGCGTGGACAAGCTCAAGGTGGGCGGCGGTCGCGTTGGCGATGTGACGAAGTAGCTCCAGCGGACCTTCCTCGACCTGGTGCACGGCAAGGGCGAGGACCGGCACGGCTGGCTGACCTTCGTGCGCGCGGAACGGGCCAGCGCGACGTAGGCGATGCGACTGCTGCCGCCCCAGCGCTACCTGCTCTACACGCTCTGCGCGATGTTCGCGGCCATCTCCCTCTTCTTCGTCTTCTACACCGTGCGGCTGTTCTACGTCACGCGCGGGCTGACAGCGACGCGGCCAGGTGGGGCGGGCGCCTATGTCGGCGCCGTGGTCTTTTCGGCGTTCGCGATTGCGTGCGGCTGGGTGAGCTGGCGGTTCGCGAGGCGTGCGCCGACGGCGACGCTCGTCGCGCCGCCGTCGGTCGAATGACGCGTCGCGACTGAGCGGAGCGCGCATGAATCCGCGCGGTATCGGCGATCAATGGCTGCATGGCGAACAGGTTCCCGGCGTGGCGTTCGCGCACCACCAGCACGTGACGATCGCCCTGGGCGCGCATGATGGCGAGGAGGGGATCGTTCTGCTGCTGATGGCGGTGACGCCGGAGCCGCGCTATCTCGTGCGGCTCGCCAAGGGACGGGGCGAGATCCGAGTGCCCCAGTCCGGGTTGCGCCCCCATCGTGATGTATAAGCCGGCGCTGGACCACGAGGCCGCGCACGCAGCGCGCGCGTGATCGTGCGCGTCATCTCGTCGCCTGCGACAAACGCGGCCCACTAGCGGCGCCGGTCACAGACGAGCCTTGCGTCGGTGCGCAGACTGATGCGCGCACGGCATTGCGGACCGCCGCTGGCCGGCCCCTATTTTCGACCCTGCTTCACCGCCCCGGAGCCTCACATGGTCGTCGCGATCGTCGTCGTCATCGTCCTGATCGGACTGGTTCTCGCCATCGCCCAGAGCAGGCCGAACGAATTCACCGTGCAGCGCACGGTGCGCATCGCGGCGCCGCCAGAGCGGATCTATCCCGACATCGTGGACTTTCACCGCTGGCCCGGGTGGTCACCGTGGGAGCGGATGGATCCGGCAATGCGGAAGACCTACACTGGCGCAGCGAGCGGCCGGGGCGCGGTGTACGAATGGGCAGGCAACAGCAAGGTGGGGCAGGGCAGGATGGAGATCACCGACGCGTCGGCGCCGACGAGCGTGACCGTCAAGCTGGACTTCATGAAGCCGTTCGAAGCCCACAACACCGCCAAGTTCACCCTCGTGCCGGCCGGAGGACCCACCGACGTCACCTGGTCGATGTCCGGGTCGAGCCCGCTCATGATCAAGCTCATGGGCGTCTTCTTCAACATGGACAAGCTGGTAGGCAAGGATTTCGAGCGCGGCCTCGCGAGCCTGAAGACGCTGGCGGAGAACTAGATGCGCGGCGCGCGATGCATGGCTCTCCTCGCTGGTCTGTGTTGCAGCGCCGTCGGATCGCTGGAGGCGCAGGGGACGCTGACGATCGCGCCGGCGCGCGCGATGCCCGGCGCGCTCGTCCGGCTGACGCTGCACGACGCGGCGGCCTCGGGCGATTCGATCCTCGCCATTCGCGGCACGATGGCCGGCGAGCCGTTGCACTTCGTGGCGGCCGGCCGGGACCGTCACGCGATCGGCGCTGTGCCGGTGGACTCCGCGTCGTCGGTTCGCGCGCTGGTGATCGTCACGCGCGCATCCGGTCGCACGGACACCCTGCACGCCGCGGTCGAGGTGCCACCGCTTCCCCCACCGACGGAGAAGCTCGACGTGGCGCCGCGGTTCGGGCAGAAGCTCGATGCCCGGACGGAGGCGCGCGTAGCGCGCGAAGGGGCGCGCGCGCTCGCGGTGGGACGTCGAGCGCACCAGGCGCCGGCGCGATGGACGTCGTCGTTCGCCGTACCGCGCCCGTCCGAGATCAGCAGCGGATTCGGCGCCGGCCGCACGTTCAACGGCCAGGTGTCGAGCCGGCACCTCGGCGTGGATTTCCGCGGCGCGGTCGGTGCGCCGATCCGTGCGGCCAACCGCGGCGTCGTGGCGCTGGTCGATCGCTTCTTTCTTGGCGGCCGAGTCGTCTACATCGATCACGGCGCGGGCGTCGTGACGGGCTATCTCCATCTCAGCCGCTTTCTCGTCGCGGCCGGCGACACCGTCGAGCGCGGACAGACGATCGGGCTCGTCGGCGCGACCGGGCGGGTGACCGGGCCGCATCTCCACTGGACGGCGCGATATGGGGCGATCACCGTAAACCCGATGGACCTGCTCGCGCTCGACCGGTAGAAACGCATCAGGGTCGTGCACGATGTCGTGCACGACCCTGATGCCACACGTGCGAGTGCGCCGACGCTACATCAGCGCGACGCGGCTGCCAGATCCCGCACGGCGCCCGCCAGCATGCGGACCTTCGCCGAATCACTCGCGCCGCTCACGTCGCCGTCGAGCTGCGTGGCGAGCTGCGTGAGGGCATCGCGGCGCGCCGTCCCCGCTGCGTTCTCGGCGGCGGTGAGCGACTGCCGGATGCCCGCGACCCGGCTCGCACCGAGCCCGTTCGAGCGGGCGAGCTGGTCGACGTACGACCGCGACACCGCGAAGCTCGCCGGCCAGACGAACTTCGGCTGACCTTGCGTGTTCAGGTAGTCGAGGTGCACGCTCTTCGCCGCATCGATCTCGTTCTGCGAGATCAACGCGCTGGGCGTGAGCTCGAAGATGTCGAGGCCGCGGGCGATCTCCGAGCTCACCATCACGCCGTTGTACCAGTACACCGACCATGACCCGCCCATCGCCATGTGGGTGGAATCCACCGGACCGCGATCGAAGTAGGCGAGCTCGCGCGGGTGCGCGGCGTCGGTGAAGTCGAACACCGACACGCCGCCCTGGTACCACGCCTGCACCATCACGTCGCGACCCGGGATCGGGATGAGCGAGCCGTTGTGGGCCACGCAGTTCTCCTCCGCCGTCTGCGCCGCGGGCAGCTTGTAGTAGCTCTGGAACTTCATCTGCCCGTTCACGAGCGTGAAGATCGCGTCGGCGCCCCATTCCTTCCGGTCGGTGGAGCGGCACTTCGGCTGGCCGCCGCCGCCCCACTCGTCGCTGAACAGGATCTTGGTGCCGTCGTTGTTGAACGTGGCGGAGTGCCAGTAGGAGAAATTCGAGTCGGCCACCGCCGCGATGCGGCGCGGGTTGGCGGGATCGCGGATGTCGAGGAGCAGGCCGTAGCCGCCGCACGCGCCACCGGCGAGCCCGATGCTCGGGTAGACGGTGATGTCGTGGCACTGGCTCGGGCCCGGCCGCGGGCCGCTGCCGGACGTCGGGCCGCCGAACATCTTCTCGACGATGCCCGGCAGCGCGGCGCGCAGTGCGGCGCTGTCGGCGCCGGTGACGGACGTGCCGCCACGGGCCTTCGACACGCTGTCGAGCATCGGCTGCACCATCTGGTTGGGCAGCACGTTTTCGACGCCCTGGAACATCACGGTGAATCTTCCTCGCGCACGCGCCGCCGCCGCTTCCTTCGCTGCCGCGGCCACGTCCTCCGGCGACTCGCCATGGCGCGCCGGTGCGGTGAGGTCGTTGAAGATCCGCGGCGAGCTCACGATCGCCGCCTGCTCCGGATGCGCGAGCGGCACCTTGATCACCTCGATGCGGAACAGCGCCGAGTTGGGATCCTTCGACGGGTCGGCGCTCACGCAGCCCGCCAGCTCGTTTGGCGACCGCACCCCGGACGAGCCCGAGATGTAGACGTAGACGTTCTCGGGGTCCTTGGGATCGACGAGCAGCGTGTGGGTGTGCGTGCCGCGGCACGTCTGCACGTTGCCGACGTTGCGCGGCTTCGTGATGTCGGTGATGTCGAAGATGCGGACGCCGCGCAGCCGATCCTTGCTGACGGTGTCCTTGACCCCCTGCGCGCCGCAGTCGATGCGCCCAGTGAGGCC
>JBBQDE010000119.1:0-7495 GCA_038319425.1 Gemmatimonadales bacterium | reverse complement strand
GCCGGTCCGTGAGCGGAGGGGACGAGGACGCTCTCATCCCCACAGCTTCCACCACAGCAGGCGGACTCCGCGCGCCGGCGCGCGCAGGAGGCGACCGGCGACCGACGCCGGCGCAGTGAGAATGCGGGCGTACGGTTGCATGCCCGGGCGCAGCAGCCGTTCGTCGTTCGGCACCAGCGCGCGCACAGGAACGCCGGCATCATCGGCCGAGTCCACAGGGAGGGCGGCCACCGACACCACGAGCCCGTCAAACGTCCGCTGCGGCAGCGCGTCAATGCGGAGCCGCACCGGATCGCCCGGCCGGACGCGTCCCAGGTCCCGCTGGCTGACCGCGAGCTCCAACTCGAGAGTGTCGGTGCGGCCGATGAGGATGAGCGGTTCGCCGGCCTCGACATGGCTGCCGACTCGTTCGTCCGGGCGAGCGCTGAGCACCACACCCGCGAGCGGTGCACGCACGACGGCCGCCCGCAGCTCTTCCTCGAGAACGGTCGCCTCCTGCCGGCTGCTCGCGGCCCGCAGCCGCTCCACCTGCTCGGCTCCGGCATCGCCGCGGCTCGCCGCAACGGCGGCGGAACGCTCGGCCGCGCTGGCCGCGTTGGCCGCCGCATCGTACGCCGCGCGAAGCTCGCTCGTGCGAAGCTGCAGCAGGGCGTCACCGCGCTGCACGGCCGACCCTTCGCCCACGAGCACGCGCTCGACCACGCCAGACACGAGGGGCCGGACCCACGATTGATGTGCGGCGCGAAAGACGGGATGCGCCCCGGCCACGCGCAGCGGCCATCGCACGAGGGTCAGCGCGGCCAGCAGAACGACCACGCCGCCGGCGATGAGCAGCATGCGCCGCCGTGGCACGGCGAGCAGGGCGCGCTTCTTCGCGCCGATGGCTCCGAGCACGTCGTGGAGCGGCACCTGACTGTAGAGGTGCGCATTGCGGATCGCGACGGTGGCCTGGTTCGCCAGGATCTCCGCGAGCTCGCGCTGATGCGCGTCGGCGAACTCCGTGACGGACGACTCGAAGAGAAGGATGCCGACGACGCCTTCCTCATCCATGAGCGGAAGATAGAACCCGCTCTGTACGCCGTCCGCGTCGAGGTCGGAGCCGAACAGCTGTGCGAAGATGCGCTCCGCATCGGTGCCCGGATCGGCCCGATCGGACAGGTAGAACGATTGCCTGACGCCGGCCGCCCAGGCGGCGCGCACGGCGAGATCCTTGAGCTTCGGGTCGCTGCGGTCCACCTCGTCCACGCCGGCGACCGCACGAATGTCGCACTCGCCCTGCTCGTACAATGCCAGCGCCCCCCGATCGAAGGTGAGGGCGCGCGCCGCCAGGTTCACGACGGCGCGCAACACCCGATCGAGATCGAGGGTGGACGTGATCTCGCGGCTCATCTCCGCCACGAGCGCAAACGACCGGATGCGCGTCGTCGCCGTGCGGAGATGGTCGCCGATCTCGAGCGCCGTGCCGGCGATGGCCGCGAGGGCGACCACGAAGGCGCGATCGGTTTCGTCGAACGGATGGTCCGCTGCCGGATCGCGTTGAACGCGGACCGCGGCGCGTGTCACGCCGTCGACACGGATGGCGACCGCGGCGAGGGTGCCGACGGGTCCCTCTTCCAGCTGCTCGAGGCTGGACAGCGGAAGGCTGGACCCACCGCTCGGCGGCACGTCCTCGCCGCAGGCGAGCGCCCGGCGCAATGTGCTGCCGTCGTCGGCGATCCAGACCGAGCCACCATCGGCCCCGGAAAGCTCCACCGCCTCGGCCAGCGTGCGCTCGAAGATCTCGTCCGGATCGGGCTGGGCGCAGAGCTCAAGCGCTATCGCATGCAGCCGCCACGATCGCGTATCGCTCGCGTTCCCGGGCGACGGTGGCGTCCACGCGCGCGCCGGGCTCGCGCCGGCAGCGATGACCGCCGGCGTCCCACCGTCTCCACGTGCCGATCCAGCCGCCACCGGCCCTCGATGACAGAGTGCGCCAATCTTGGGCCCGCTGGCCAGCGAACGCAATGCCGCGCCTCAATAGCGCGACGACGGGCGAGGCATGCGCCTCGCCCGCCAAATTGTGCCTGATGTCGCGAACGTCGCTGCTAGAGGCCGGCCTTGAGCGCCGCTGATGCCGACGCCCGTGGAGCGATCCGCTCCTCGAGCTCCTGCACGGAAAGCTCGACCGCCTGCGCGTCCTTGCCGGTCGCCTGGCGGACCTGCTCCTTCTGCTCGTTCGTGAGATCGAGGCGAACCACCTTCTTGTCGTTCTGCATGTGGCCTCCTGGGGATTGGGTGCCGTCGCTCGCAGTGCCGACGGCGTGTCGTGCGGGGGGAACGGTAGGGGCCCACCGTGAACGGACCGTGATTGCTCTGGCGTCGATCGTGAATCGGACCTACGTTGCCCGCGATCGGCAACCTCGCAAGGGCGGCGATCCATCCGTGGACGACTGGACCCTGACGCTGTGCGGTCGAGTGGCGCTCACCCACAAGGGCGACGCGTCACCGGCCCGGACTCTCGGAGCCAAGGCGCTGGCACTTCTCGCCTACCTTGCGCTCGAGCCGCGCGCGCACCCGCGCGAGGAACTCACCGCGCTCCTGTGGGGCGAGTTCAACGACGAGAAGGCGCGTGCGTCGCTGCGGCAGGCGCTCCGCCAGATCCGCACGGTGCTCGTCGACCGAATTCGCACTGACCGGTCGCTCGTCGAGCTGACCGGCCCGATCTCCTGCGACGTCGTGGAATTCCTTCGTCACGCCGAGAGCGATCCGGCCACCGCGGTGCGCATCGACGTGCCGCATTGTCTCGAGGGGCTGGCCCTGCGCCACTGCGATCGCTTCGAGGAATGGGCCGCCGAGACGCGCGAGTCGTTGCGCCACCGCTACACGCTCGCCCTCGCAACGCTGGGGCGTGACGCGCTCGCTCGCCGCGACTGGCGCGCCGCCAGCGACGCGGCGAAACACTGGAGCGCGGTGGAACCGCTCGCCGAGCCCATGGTGCGACTCGCGATCGAAGCCTACTACATGGCGGGAGACCACTCCAGTGCGCTCTCGGCCTTCGCCGCGTATGAGGAGCGGTTGCGGGTGGAATCCGGACGCGAGCCTGGTAGCGCCGTGCGTCATCTGCTGCACCAGGTGGAACAGGCGGCGAACGCATCCCCTCGGCACGCGTCGATCAGCGCCATCACGGCCGCGATGCCGCCCCTCGACGCGCCCCTCCTCGGCCGAACGGACGAGTGGCGGCGCCTGAGGACGGCATGGGAGCGCGCTCGCGGGGGACGACAGGCGATCGTGCTCGTGGAGGGGGAGGCGGGGACAGGCAAGACACGCCTGACGAGCGATTTCGCGCGCTGGGTCTCGCCCAGCGGCACGGTGCTTCGCGCGCACGCGTCCGATGCGAGCAGCCGGATTCCCCTCGCGCCGATCGTCGAGCTCCTGCAGCCGATCGTGGACGCGACCGGCGTGGCGGGCGCCGACCCGCAGTGGATCGCGGAGGTCGCCCGTCTGGTGCCGGCCCTCGCACAGCGCTTTCCCGGCGCAGCGGCTGGGCAGGCATCCACGCCAATCGATCGCTGGCGCCTCTTTGAAGGAGTGACGCAGTTGCTCATCGCGGTGGCGGAGGAAACGCCACTCGCCCTCCTTGTCGAGGACCTCCATTGCTGGGATGCCGACAGCTGTGCGCTGCTCCAGTTCCTGGTGCAGCGCCTCGAGTCCTCGGCGGTGCTGTGGTGCGCCACGCTCACGCTGGGAGTCACCGACCGTGAGGACACGACGGTGCGACTCGAACGAGCGCTGCGCGCCGACGCGACCGTGCTGGTGCTCCAGCCGTTCGGCGAGGACGAACTGCACGAGCTTGTGCAAGGTCTCGGTCGGCTGCGCGACGCCGACACCGCGGAACGATTCGCCCGCCGCCTGCACGGGGCGACGGCGGGCAATCCGTTCTACGTCACGGAGATGCTCAAGACGATGTTCGCCGACGGGTGGCTGCGGGCCGACCCTGTGTCGGGCGAATGGTGCGGACCGCCCGGCTGGACGGACGTGGCTCCATTTCCGCCGCATCAACGACTGCACCGTGCGACGGCACAGCGAATCGGCAGCCTCCCGGAAGACCAGCGGGAGATCCTCATCACCCTTGCTGTTGCAGGCGGTCCGTGCTCAACGGCATTGCTGTCGCACGTTCACGGGATCTCGCGGCTGCGGGCGGCCGCGACTGCCGACGCACTCGTGGAGCGGCACCTCGGTGTCGAGGCGGGTGGGAGCTACTGGTGCCAGCAACCCATCGTCGCGCACGTGGTGCAGGGCGAGCTCACGACGGCGCGTCACCGCGAGGCGCACCGCGCAATCGCGTTCGCGCTCGAACAGCTCGGCGAGTCCGAGATGACGTCGCCGGACGACATCGTGCGCCACGCGGAACAAGCGGGCGAGCACAGTCTCGCGCACCGGCACGCCCTGGCCGCGAGCACGGTGCGCCCGTCCCGGTCCGAGGAAGTTCTGTCGCGCAACCTGTAGCGACCGCGCGATCGGCGCGACTCAGCGACGGCTGATTCGCACCGTCCCATTCGTGGTGAGGGCCCGGATGGTCTTCCCGCCGCCGTTCAGGGGCAGGGACAGGCGGCGCGAGATGCGTCCCCGCACCGTGACCGGGAAGTGAACGTGCAGGGAGCGACGAATGCCGGCGGCCCATCGGTCATTCGCGTCGTCACGGTTGCCGCCACCGTAGGGGGCATGAAGTATCGCACGGGAGCGCCTGGCGCGGCGGGGCAGGAGGGAGCGTCCGCCGAGTCGAAGCGACTGCATCAGAAGGCGTCCCTCTCCCGCGATACCTTCAGCGGCATCGTGCTGATCGACGGCACGCGCGCCGATGTCACCACGCTGAATCGGCTCGACCCGAAGGACATCGTCGCGGTCGACGTCATCAAGGGTGCGCAGGCTGCCGCGATGTCGAACGATCCGGCCGCCGCCAACGGGATCATCAAGGTGACGACGAAAGGGGTGCGGAAGGCCGGATGACGGGATGACGTGGTAGCGGACCGTGACAAAAGGGCACACCGGATTCGGTGTGCCCTTTTCTTCATCCCGTCCCTGCGCAGCCCGTCACTTCAGCATCGCCTTCGCGATCGTGTTGAGCTGCATGTTGCTCGTCCCTTCATAGATCGCGCCGATTTTCGCGTCGCGGTAGAACTTCTCGGCTGGATAATCGGTCGTGTAGCCGTAGCCGCCGAACAGCTCCAGCGAGATGGATGTGACGCGCTCGGCCACCTGCGACGAGAGCAGCTTGGACATCGCCCCCTGCATCGAGATGTCGTGGCCGGCGTCCTTGAGGCGCGCGGCGTTGTACACCATGAGACGCGCGGCTTCCGTCTCGGTCCGCGCCTGGGCGAGCTGGAACTGGATGCCCTGGAACTCGGCGAGCGGCTTGCCGAACTGCTGCCGCTCCTTGACGTACGCCGTCGCCGCGGCGAGCGCGCCCTGGCTGATGCCGATCATCTGCGCGCCGATGCCGATGCGTCCTTCGTTCAGCGTCTCGATGGCCACCTTGTAGCCCTGGCCGATGGGACCGAGCACGTTCTCGGCCGGAACCTCGACGCCGTCGAGGATGAGCTCCGTGGTACTGCTGGCCCGGATGCCGAGCTTGTCCTCCTTCTTGCCGACGGCAAAGCCGGCGAACTCGCGCTCGACGATGAAGGCGGTGATTCCCTTGTAGCCGGCGGCGGGATCGCTGTTCGCGAACACGATGTAGATGCCCGCTTCGGCACCGTTGGTGATCCACATCTTCCGCCCCGTCAGCACCCACTTGTCGCCCTTCTTCACCGCGCGGGTCGCCATGCCGAAGGCATCGGAGCCGGAGCCCGGCTCGCTCAACGCATACGCCCCGATGGTGTCGCTCGTGAGGCGCGGCAGGTACTTCGCCTTCAGCGCGTCGCTGCCGTAGCGAACGATGGGGAAGTTGACGAGCGTATTCTGCACATCCACCACGATGGCGGCGGCCGCGTCGAACTTGCTGATCTCCTCGACCGCCAGCGTCACCATCATCAGCGAGCCGCCCGCGCCGCCGTACTGCTCGGGGACCTCGATGCCCATGAGGCCCATCTCGAAGTACTGCTTCACGAGCGCCGAATCGATTCGGCCGGCTCGCTCCATTGCCGCCACGCGCGGCTTCACTTCCTCGGCGGCGAATCCGGCGACGGCGTCGCGGAACGCGAGCTCGTCCTCGGAGAGGACCGTGAGAGGGGGGCGGACGGTGGCGAAGTCAGTGGACATGATCAGCGCAGACGGTTCGAGAAACGGCGCATCAGCGCGCAACTGACGTCGTCGCAGCGACGGCGGCGACGGGACGACACCGGCACGCGTCGCCGCATGCGGTCGTGGACTGCGACGAGTGCCAGCATCGTGTCGCGTCGTCGGCACCGAACGGATTGGCGATCGGCATTCCCGCCCGACCGAGAATCAGCTCGCCCAGCTTCTCGTGGACGCCGAAGGCGCTGGTGACGCGGAAGTGGAGCGCGGGGAAATCCGTCGTCGCCGCGGCGACCAGCCGCGGAATGTCGCCCGTGGAATGCTTGCCGGGCGAGAGCATGTAGGGAAAGACGATGAGCTCCGTGGCGCCGGCCTCCACACACTGGCGTACTCCCGCGACGATGCTCGGCTCGGCGAGCTCCATGTGCGCATAGCGAACGACGACCTCGGTGCCGGCCATGGCCTGCACCAGGTTCGCCATGCAGTCCATCATCTCGTTGGCGGCATCACGCCGTGAACCGTGGTCGATCAGCAGAATGGCTTTCATCGTCAGGCGATGGTGGTGAGCGCGAATTGAAAACTAGTGCGCGAGCGAGCGCCCGCTCGCGGCGGCGTGGGGGAATGTCCGATGAACGAACGCCGGCGACCGATCTTGACGTTCCCGCAATTTCGGTGTTTATTCGGCCTATTCAACTCCCCTGGACCGGGTCCGGCCGGTTCACTCCTCAGCCCATGTGCCGCCATGTCGACGTCAACGATGCAGTCCCGGAGTGCCCCACCTCTCGGCCGTCTCACCCCCGTGCTCGTCGTCGACGCGGTGGAGCCGTGCCTGCAGTTCTGGATCGAGCGGTTCGGGCTCACGCCCGAGAGCGAGGTGCCGGGCGACGACGGCAAGCTGGTCTTCGGGCTCGTGAAGCGCGGCGACGTGGAGATCATGTATCAGACGCGCGCCAGCGTGATCGCCGATCGGCCGAGCGCGTCGGCGGACCTCGTGGGCCACTCGACGGGCCTGTTCATCACGACGGAGGATCTCGACGCGGTGGAACGGGCGCTCGAGGGCGTGCCGGTGGTTCAGGCGCGCCACAAGACGTTCTACGGCAGCGAGGAGATCTATGTGCGCGAACCGGGCGGGAACACGGTGGGGTTCGCGCAGTTCACCTAGAAGGGCAACCGTTAGCGCGGGTCACTGACGTGAGCAGCACCCGGTGACCCACGCGAGGCGCGCCGTGCGAAACCGGTGACCTCGGCCGCGTAGAGCAAGGGTCCTCCAACCCTGCCCATG
>JBBQDE010000118.1:0-7500 GCA_038319425.1 Gemmatimonadales bacterium | reverse complement strand
TGGCCCGCGCGACTCCGCCCGGATACGCCGGCGCGTTCAGCTCCACGGCCCACGTGTCGAATGAGGAAAGCCGCGTGTGGCAGCGCCCCTCCGCGGCCGCCGAGCCAAGCGCGATCAGGGCGCCGGCCATGAACAGCGCGGCGTACACCGCGGGCTCAGGTCGCCGCGAGTGCACCGCGGTCAGCGCAGCGCATGCCGCCAGGAGCACGAAGCCGAGCGTGCCGAGGAATGGCGCCGAGAGCGCCAGCAGCAGCCCGAGCGCATACGCGAGCGCGCCCCACGCGACCAGTGGCATGCGCGAACGATGCGTGAGGGCGAGGCAGGGGCAGTACCCGGTGCGCGCGGGACGGGTCGTGCGAGCGCGCCTGAGAGCGTCGTGCGTGATCAGGACGTCGCGTGGAGGGCGGACGCCCCGATCGGAAAGGCCCGCCCGCTACCCTGCCATCGGCAGCGGCTGCCGCTCGCGCACCACGCTCCCCGTGAACGTCGACCCCGTCGTTCCCGTCAGCTCGACGGTGAAATACTGACCGAGCATCGACGCGTCGCCCGGGACGAGCACGGTCTTGAAGTCGCGCGTGCGGGTCATCAGCATCGCCTCGCCGCGCTTCGCTTCGCGCTCGACCAGCACCTCGTGGCGCGTGCCGAGCTGGCCCATGTTCCGCTGCCGCGATATCGTGCGCACCGTTCCCACGAGGCGCTGCAGCCGCTCGCTCGCCACCTCGGCCGGCACGCTCCACTCGGGTGGCAGCCTCGTAGCCGGCGTGCCGTCGCGCGGCGAGAAGATGAACGTGTAGGCATCGGAAAAGCCGACTTCGCGCACGGCGCTCAGCGTCTCCTCGAACTCTTCGTCCGTCTCACCGGGAAAACCGACGATGACGTCGGTGGTGAGCGTAACGCCGGGGATCGCGCGTCGGATGCGGGCCACGCAGTCGAGGTAGCCCTCGCGGGTGTAGCGCCGCAGCATGCGCTTCAGCATCCGCGAGGAGCCGCTCTGCATCGGCAGGTGCACGTGCTCGCACACCGTCGGCACTTCGGCCATCGCGGCGATGACACGGTCGGAGAAGTCGTTGGGGTGCGGACTGGTGTAGCGCACGCGCCGGATGCCCGGCACCGTCCCCACCGCTCGCAGCAGGTCGGCGAAGTCGTGGGTGCCGTCGGTGTATGAGTTGACTGTCTGGCCGAGCAGCACCACTTCGCTCATGCCGTCGTCGACCACACCCCGCACCTCGCGCACGACGTCATCGAGGCGCCGGCTGCGCTCGGAGCCACGCGTCGTGGGGACGATGCAATAGGTGCAGCGATAGTCGCAGCCGCGCTGGACGGGAATCCACGCCTTCACCTTGTCGAACCGGCGCGGCGTGAAGTCCTCGTAGTGCTCCTCGAGATCGAACGTCGTCTCGATCGCCCGCTCGCCGCGCCGCGCGCCGTCCACCAGCTGCGGCAGCGCGCGATACCCGTCCGGGCCGACGACGAGCGACACGTGCTTCGCCTTCTCGAGGAGGAGCGGGCCGAGGCGCTGCGCCATGCAGCCCGTGACGCCCATGACGCTGTCGCTCTTCATGTGGCGCTTCAGCTCTCCGAGCCGGCCGATCACCCGCTGTTCCGCATGGTCGCGGATGGCGCACGTGTTCACGAGGATGACGTCCGCGCCATCCGGCTTCTCCACCGGCGAATAGCCAGCCGCCGCGAGCCGACCGAGCATCAACTCGGAATCGCTCACGTTCATCTGGCAGCCGTACGTTTCGATGTAAACGGTGGGTTGCGGCATGGACATAACCTAACGAAACGGGGGCGGCGCGTGCTGCGCTCGCGCCGCCCTAGGTGGTTATTGGCGCCGACACCGCCGGTGGCTTCACCGGCATCCAGAAGTGAAACGCGCTCCCGATCATCTCGCCGCCGCTCTTCACCCAGATGCGGCCACCGTGCGCCTCGACGACCAGCTTGCAGAACGCGAGGCCGAGGCCCGAGCTCCGCACGCGGGGGATGTGCGGCGTCTTCACCTGCTCGAACTTCCGGAAGATGATGTCGTGATACTCGACCGGGATGCCGACGCCGTCATCGGCGACGGTGAACAGGGTGCCGTCGTTTTCGCGGCGCGCGCCGAGCGTGACCGTCACGGCGCGCGCCGAGTGGCTGAGCGCGTTCTGCACCAGGTTGCTGAACACGCGCTTCAGCAGCGCGTGGTCGGCTTCGAGCACCGGCGCGTCGTCGGCGGCCTCCACCACGGCGGTCGCCCGCTCCTGCTGGAAGCGGATCTCCCATTCGTGCTTCACCTCGGCCAGCAGGGCAGCGGGCGCGATCGGGCGCAGATTCAGGCTGAGGCGGCTCTCCTCGAGCCGTGCAACCTCGAGCAGGTCCTCGATCAGGCCGAGCAGATCCTCCGCCCGGCTCTCGGCATCGCCCAGCGCGCCGCGCTGGTTGGTCGTCAGCGACCCGAAGTCGCCGTCGATCATCATCTCCATCACGCCGATGATCGACGTCAGGGGTGTCTTGAGATCGTGGACGATCATCTTCATGAGATCGTCGCGCACCTTCTCGAGCTCCTTCTGCTTGCGCAGGCTCTCCTCGAGCGCGTCGGTCGCCGCCTTGAGCTTGAGCAGCGAGCGCACGCGAGCGCCGAGCACGAGCCGGTTGTGCGGCTTGGTCAGGAAGTCGTCGCCGCCGGCCTCGATCGCCTTCACGCGGTCGGTGGTGTCATTGAGCGCGGTGACGAAGATGACCGGGATGCGCGCGGTGCGCGGATCGCGCTTGATCCGCCGGCAGACCTCGAAGCCGGTGGCGCGGTCGTCCACGCCCAGATCGCCGGCGGGCATCGAGACGTCGAGGATGCAGAGGTCGGGCATCTGCTCGAAGCACGTCGACACCGCCGACGGACCATCCGACGCGGCGATGGCCCGGAAGCCGAGCACGTGCAGCTGGTCGAACAGGAGCTCGACGTTCGCCGGCACATCGTCGGCGACGAGGATGACCGGCGCGTCGGCGGGGGGGGGCGCGAGCTCCATCATCCGATCATGGCCGCACCGTGACGCCCAGGCTCAACGTCCATGCATTCTCCTGGACGGCGGTCGCCGACGAGCGGCGAGTACTGCGAATGCCGGCGACGTCCAGCGCGGCGCGTCCACGCGCTAGCAGCGTGCCGGCGCCGAAGGAGTAGCTCTGCTCCGTGACCGCGCCCGACGCGCCGAAGCCGCCGGTCGTCAAGGTCGGCCGCACATCGAATGGCAACGTGCGCCGGCGCGCGCCGGCACGAAGCTGAATCGGCTGGCCGGCGACGCGCGGTCCCAGCACGTCCGCGCCGACGCTCGTGTCCCACCCTTCCGAGATCGGCAGGCCAGCCGAACCGAGTCCCTTCAGGTCGGTCCACTGCTCCTTCGCCGCGCGCACGGCGATCGACGTGCCGCGGATGCCGAGATACGCCGCGCTCAGCGCGAGCCGATCGGGCACACGCGCCGTGCTGAACGTGGTGTCGCCGTGCTTGAGCGAGAGCGGGCCGCCGCGGCGATACGACGCCGCGAGCACGCCGTAGCGGCCCGTGTACAGCTCGACGCCGCCGGAGTACGCCGAGCCGACGTACGTCACGGTCGCGGTATCGAGGATCGCCGCGTAGCGCGTGCTGTCGTCGAACTTCTGTCTGCTCGACAGTCGGTTGTCGCCGGTGATCGCATGACCGCCGAACCCGAGATGCAGCCACGGACGTGGCGCCCACGAGAGCGCGAGCCGCAGGTCGCCGATGGCCCCGTCGCTCCGGAAGGAGTTGGTGGACGACACGGTGGTGCCGTTCAACAGCTGCGACCCGCGCGCCACCGTGTGGAACGAGCGATCGAGCACGTTCGAGACGCTCAGCCCGGCGAACAGCGACGGCGTGAGCGGGACGCCGGCCGCGATGAGCGGATAGCGGGCGATCGTGGAGCGATCCGACGCGCTGCCCGAGAGAATGGTGCGGTACTCGGGCTCTGCCTGGAAGTAGAGCGCCGACGCGCCAAGGTTGATCAGCGACGCCGGATTGGTCACCGAGAGGGGATCGATCTCCGACAGGGCGCCGCCGGTGCCGAGCGTGCGCGTGCTCATCTGGCCGGCAGGATAGCCGAAGCCCTGCGTGCTCAACGTTCCCTGCGCTCCCGCGGCGAGGGGAAGCGCGAGAAGGGCCGCGGCGATGAGTCGGGACGAGAGGGGTTGCATGATCACGGGAGTCCGAAGCCGCGACGCGGCACGTAGGTGAGTCGAAGCCGGGGACGCACCGCCGCGGGTCCATCGATCGAGAAGAAGTCGACCTCACCGGCGCGCAGCGCCTCCTCGGCTGCGCGCAGCACGAGCGCGCGCGTCGTGCGAGTGGTGCCGACGAAGCGCCAGGCCCGCACGATGTTGACGATCTCCAGCGACTTCTGCCCGCTGTCGCGCGGAATCAGCCGGAGCGTGTCGACGGGAAACGAGAGGGGCGAGCCGAGGAACTGCGACGCCGTGAAGACGTCCGTGACCGCGGGGCCCGCGATGACGGGGAGCGCCAGAAGCGTCAACGTGTCCTGATTGCCGCCGAGGAAGCGCGACGGACGCTGGGTGAGCTCGAGCGACGCGCGAATCACCTGCACCGAGTCAATGACGATGCCGGGTATGTCGAACCGCAGGTACGACCGCGCGCCGCCGATGCCGCCGATGGCGATGCGATCAGCGGGCGGGCGGGCCAACGCGCCCGCGGCATGCAGCGGATACAGCAGCAGGCTGCTGGCAATCGAGGCATCCGTCGCCGGCGTGTGCGAGGCAAGGAACAGCGTGTCGGGCCTGACCGTCGTATCGGCGGAAACGCGGAATCGAACGCGAGGCGCGAACGTGTTTCCGATCACCAGCAGCGACGTGGATTTCCCGGCGCGGAGTCGCAGCCCGATCCGAAGCCGCCCCCCCCTCTTCGCCTTGGCGAGGACCGCCGCGTTCTGGAGCGGGATCCGCAGCGTGTCCTTGACGTCCGCCGCCACGTACGTAGTCGTGCCGATCAGTCGATCGTCGCGAAACAAGGGCAGGAGCGTGGCGGGCACGGTGTCGGCCGCCGTCGTGTCCACATCGAACGCCTCGATGGTCACCGGCACCGTCGGCTTCTCGAAGGTCGTGTCGACCTGGAAGATGAACGTCGCGCTGTCGACGCGCGCAATGAGGCTGTCGGGCTGGGGCGCGGCCGGCAGGAAGGTGCTCGGCAGCGTGTCAAACCGCGCGATGATGCGCACGTCCGCTGTATCGCCGCGCGCGACGAGTGCGATGTTGCGCGTCGCGCCAAGCAGAGGGAAACCCGCGAAGGTGCTGTCGAGCACCACCGCCCCGGAGAGCAGGGTGTCACGCAGGGTCGCGCTCTGGTCCGTGCACAGCTCCGGGCACCCGAGCGAGCTGGTGACCTGTTCCGAGCAGGCGGAGATCATGAACAACAGGGACGCGCCGAGCGCGCCCCGGAGAATCCGGTCAGACACTACGTACACTCCGTCCGTCGAGGCCGTGGCGCGTCATCCGCGCCCCAGCGACGTGGGGGTAAAGGCTTCGGGAAGAAGATCCGCCATCATCCATCGTGCGCTCGCGCCACCGCGCGTGACGCTCACCACTTCGAGCTGCGGCGCGAGCTCCATCATCACCTGCCGACAGATGCCGCAGGGCGGCGTCGGCCGGTCGGCCTCCGTGGCGATGACGATGGTCGAGAACTCGCGAACGCCCCGCGCAATCGCGGCCGAGATGGCGCCGCGCTCGGCGCAGATTCCCGCCGGGTACGATGCGTTCTCGACATTGCACCCGTCGGTGATGCTCCCGTCGCTGGCGAGCAGCGCCGCACCGACGCGGAAGCCGGAATAGGGCGCGTACGCCCGCTCCATCGCCGCCATGGCCCGCTCCGTGAGCACCGTGCGCTGACGCGGTCCGGGCGCCAGCTCCTCCGCCCGCGTCGTCAATGCCCGCGCTCCAGGGCGGGCAGGAACGACTCGCCCCGACCGCGAAAGGCGACGTTCAGCCACTCCGCCACGGTCGCCCCGAGATCGGAAAACGTCTCGCGCGCGCCCAGCGCGACCGGATGCACGGCGTCGCCGAGTACCAGCAGCGGCACGTTCTCGCGTGCATGGTCGCTGGAGGCGGTCGTCGGGTCGTTGCCGTGGTCGGCGGTGATGAAGAGCAGGTCGTCCTCGCGGAGTGCTTCGCGGATGGCCGGCAGGGCAGCATCGAACTCGCGCAAGGCGCGCTCGAAACCCTCCGCGTCGTTGCGGTGGCCATACAGCGTGTCAAAATCTACAAGGTTGGCGAACAGCAACCCACCCTGGCTTCCGCGCAGCCAGTCGAGGATGCCCCGGATGCCCTCGGCGTTGCTCGCCGTATGACGGGCCCGGAGGTGCCGGCCGGCGAACAGATCGTCGACTTTGCCCACCCCCGCGCGAGGCACCCCGGCCGCCGCGAGCGCATCGATGAGGGTCTCGCCGGGCGGCGCGATGGAGTAGTCGCGGCGATTCGAGGTGCGTTCGTACGCGCCGGCGGTGCCCTCGAACGGCCGCGCGATGACGCGCGATACGTCGTGCGGTGCGACGAGCTGGCGGCGCGCCGTTTCACACGCCGCGTACAGCTCCTCCAGCGGAACGATTCGCTCGAGCGCCGCGATCTGGAAGACGGAGTCGGCGGAAGTGTACGCGATCCAGGCCCCGGTGCGCTCGTGCTCCTCGCCGAACCGGGCGATGATCTCGGTGCCGCTCGCCGCCACGTTGCCGATGACGCCACGCCCCGTGGCGGCGGCGAATGCGTTCACGACTTCAGCCGGAAACCCATGCGGATAGGTGGGAAACGGGCGCTCGAGGTGGACGCCGGCGATCTCCCAGTGCCCCGTCGTGCTGTCCTTGCCGGCGGAGGCGGGATGCATGAGCCCCCATGCGCCCTCAGGTTCGACGGCGGGTGGGACGCCCTCAATGCGCGCCACGCAGCCGAGTCCCGCCGCGGCCAGGTTGGGCAGCGAGAGCCCGCCACGCGAGCGGGCCACGTTGCCGAGGGTATCGCTCCCGACGTCGCATTCGTCGCGGGCGTCGGGCGCGGCGCCCACGCCGCAGCCATCGAGCACGAGAATCACGGCACGGCGTCTCATGCGACAGCGACTCCGGCATCCAGATTGGCGTATCGCCGGGGGAGCCGGAGCTTGAGCCCGGTGAGGATCTCGTAGGCCGAGAGCTCGGCCAGCGCCGACATCTCCGTGACGGTGATCACGTCACCGCCCTGCCGGCCCAACAGCGTCACGATGTCGCCGAGCGCCGCGTCGGTCTCCGTCACGTCGAACATCGTCATGTCCATCGTCACCCGTCCCGCGACGGGGATTCGCTGGCCGCCCAGCAATGCGATGCCGCAATTGCTCAGGCTGCGCTGGTATCCGTCGGCGTACCCCACGGGGACCGTCGCGATCCGTCGCGCGCCCTTCGCGTGCCAGGTCGCATCGTAGCTCACCGATTCGCCATCGGCGATCGTGCGCAGCTCAACGATGCGGGCTCGCATGCTCACGACCGG
>JBBQDE010000117.1:0-7569 GCA_038319425.1 Gemmatimonadales bacterium | reverse complement strand
CTGGTCGCCGTCGAAGCGGCCCATCGACGCGTGCACGCTGCCGTTCATCGTGCTCGCCTGCACCGGTCCGCCGATGCTCACGGCATCGACGTCGCCGTTCACCGTGTTGGCGCGCACCTCGTCCGACGCGCCCTCCACGCTCACGCCGCCGTTCACGCCGAACACGCCCACCTTCACCCCCTTCGGCACACGGATGTCGAAGTCCACCGCCACGTCGTTGTTGCGCTTGCGCCAGCCGTCGTCGTGGGAGTTCGACGAATAGCTCGTCTCGCTGCACGTCGCGTCCTCGGTCCAGAACGCGCACACGAGAATGCTGCCGTCGCTCGACTTCTTCGTCTCGATGCGGACGTCCTTCGGATCGCCGCGGCGCCAGCTCTTGGTCGCCGTGATCTCGACCTTGTCACTGGTCGACGCGCGCACGCGCAGGACGCCATTCACGTTGCGGACGCGGATCCACTGGCCGGCCGGCACGCGCTCGCTGAGCGACCAGGTGCGGTCGGTCTGCTGCGCGGGCAGCACGGCCGGCACGGCCAGCAGCGCGGTGAGTGTCAGAGTGCGAAACAGCGGCATCGCCTGATCTCCGGAGAAGCGGACGCGCATCATCGGCGTCGCCCGATGGACGAAAGGGTAATGTCGCCGCTGAACGTTTCGGCGGTGATGCGGGCCGTGCCCTGTCCGAGGCTGAAGCTGAGGCGCTTGTTCCCGTGATCGCCCGCCTTGAGCGTGATCGGGAAGTCGCTCTCGATCCCGCCGTTGAAGGTGGCCACGTTGAGCTGCGCCCCGACATCGGCCGGCAGCGTGAGCCGGATCTCGCCGGAATGGGTGTTGTACTCGTAGCGGCCATCGGGGAGAATCTGGCCGGAGAAGTCCACGTCGCCGCTGGTCGTGTGCGTGCGGATCTGCTTCGCCACCACGTCGCGCAGTTCGATGTCGCCACTCACGGTCTCGATCTCCACGTCGCCGCGTGCATTGGCGAGGTCGATGTCGCCGCTCACGGTATGGATCATCGACTCGCCGTTCACCCCCTGCACGGTGACGTCGCCGGAAAGCGACTCCACGTCAATCCGCCCCGCGTCGCGAATCTCGACGTCCGCGCTCTGGGTGCGCGTCTCGAGGTCGCCCTTCACTCCCTTCACGCTCACGCTGCCGCTCCAGCTCCGGGCGCTGACGCGCGTGCCCACCGGGACCACGACCTCGAAGCGCCCGTCGTTGCACCCGCGCCCCGACGCCGGCTCCAGCGTGGCGCGCCCGCCGCTGCTCGTGAAGCGGATCGCGCCGTTCTCCGTGCGCGCCTTCACGCGGATCTCGTTGCGGTCCGACCCGATGACGATGACTTCGCCCTGCGGGCAGCTGACGGTGAGCGTGCCCTTGGCGTCGAACGCGACGGTGGTGTCGAGCGAGCCGGCGCTCTCGCGCTGACGGCGCTCCTGCTCCCGGTCGCGCCGTTCCTGCTCGCGGTCTCGATCCCGGTCACGACGATCCTGCTCGCGGTCACGATCGCGCTCGGCCTGGTCGAGCTTGCGCTGGCGCGCCTCCTCGGCGCGCTCCTTCTCGCGCTCGATGCGGGCCCGTTCCTCGGCTGTCGTCTGCGCCGAGCCCGGCGCGGGCACCGCCAGCACGATCGCAGCGGCAAGGAGGAAGTGGCGATACATGGATGAATTCCTCAGGTGCGTGCGGGCAGCAGCGCCGCCGTCCGTAGCAGCTCGACTTTCTTCTCGAGCGAATGGTTGAGTTGCGAGGCGAGGAAGCCGCTCGCGGGATCCTTGGCGAGCGCCGCGCGGCTCTGCGCGATCGCCGAGTCGATGACCGCGATGCTCTGCTCGAGCACCGCGACGGTCCTGGGGTCGAGCTGCGAGCGTCGCTCGCGCACGATGGCGCGCAGCTTGACCATCTCGCGGGCATACACCGGATCGACATCGGACCGGAAGATGCCGTCGGCCGAGGTCGGGCGAGACGCCAGCGTTGCCCGCGGCGCATCGGCGCGGCCGCTGAGCACGCGCGGCGTGGCCGCGGCTGGCGCGCGACGCTCCACCGCCGGTTGGCTCGTCGCCGTGCTCGTCGCGACGCGTGCAACCGGTGCGCCCTGCTCGGGAATGTTCGAATCGACCACGACGCTGGGTGCCACCGCCACCTGCTGGCTGCCGCCCGATGCGACCACCGGCGTCTCGTATGAGAGGCGGGTCCACACGTGCGTCACGCCGGCCGTGATGAGCACGAGCGCGGCCACCGCGACCGCGGGGTGGCGCCACGTGCGGCGTACCGCCGCGACACGGGCAGTGCGGGGCGCATCGAGCGGCAGCACCCGCGCGTCGATCCGCTCGGCGATACCGGCCCACAGGTCGCGCGACGGCTCGAGCAGCGGCAGCGTCGCGGCGTCGAGACGGAGCGATTCGATCTCCGCCAGCAGCTGGCCGCACGCGGCGCAGCTCGACGCGTGCGCCGTCATCGCGGCGCGCGCTCCAGCGGAAAGCTCTCCGTCGAGGTAGTCGGCGAGCTGCGCGGCAAACTCGTCGCAGTCCAGTGACATCGTGTTGGCGGTCATCGGTTCAGTGCCTCCCTCAGGAGGAGCCGCGCGCGATGCAGCTGCGCTTTCGTGGCTCCCGTGGTCACGCCGAGCATCTCGGCGATCTCTTCGTGCTTGTAGTCTTCCACGTCGTGCAGGGTGAAGACCCGTCGTGCGCCCTTCGGCAGCTTCGCGATCGCGGCTTCCAGGTCCATCCGGTCGCCCGGTGCCAGGGGCCGTGCAGGAAGCGTGTCGATCCCGTCTCCGTCGTCATCATCGTCGAACCGCGAGCGTTGACGTCCGTCGGTCTTTCTCGCGTTCAACACCACGTTCACCGTCATGCGATGCAGCCAGGTGCCGAACGCGGCCTCACCGCGGAAAAGGTGCAGCTTCTCCCAAGCCCGCACGAAGACATCCTGTGTCAGCTCCTCGGCCCGCGTGCGGTCGTTCACCATTCGCGCGCAGAGCGAGAACACCCTGGTGACGTGCAGATGATACAGCCGCTCGAAGGCACGACGATCCCCCGAGGCCGCGAGGGCCACGTCTGGATCAGGACCGTAAGTCACTGACTGGGGAGTTGCCGTTGGTTCCGGTAGGGCCACTGCCGTCATCGGTCGTTTTTCAGGTCTCCAATCCGGGCACTGGATAGGATACCTCGACCGACCAGAAGGTTAGAACGTCAGCCCGTCATGGAGGCGAACTGCGTTACAGCGCCGGGCAGCTCATCCACTTCGTGGATCACCAGGTCAGCCCCGGCGCGCGCCATCTCCTCGCGCGACGCGGCGCCCCAGGTGACGCCAATCGTATACACGCCAGCGGCCCGACCAGCGTGCACGTCGTGAGGCGAGTCGCCAACGAACATGGCATCTGCGGCCGCGACGCGCAGGAGGGCGAGCGCGCGCTCCACCGGCTCGGGATGCGGCTTGTGTCGCGTGGTGGTGTCGCAGCCCACGACCACGGGAATGGCATCGGCCAGCCCGACGTGCACGAGGGCGCGCGTCGCGAGCCAGTCGGCCTTGCTGGTGACGAGCGCCATGGGATATCCCGCGGCGGCGAAGCCACGGATCGCCGCCACCACACCGTCGTACGGGCGGACCAGCCGGTCGTGATGCACAAGCTGGTATTCGCGGTATCGCCCGATGAGCCGCTCGACGTCCGGCGCCTGCGGCACGAACTCCCGAAAGGAGTCGACCAGCGGCCGCCCGATGAGCGCGCGCCATTGCTCGTCCGTGGGTGTGACGCCGGAGAACCCGTCGAACGCGTGACGCATCGAGCCCATGATCAGCTCGATCGAATCGATGAGGGTGCCGTCGAGGTCGAACAGGAGCGCAGGGCGCATGGTGGAATACTAGCCCGACCAACGGAGGTCCGCCGAGCGGAGTAATCTCCGGCATGCGACTCAGACAATTGCTGCTCCCGCTGCCGTTCGTGTTCCTCGCCGCGTGCACGCCCGCGACCGCCGGCACGTCCGCCGCGTCGAACGCCATGCCCCCCGCCGCCGGCCCCGCGGTCGCCGGGACGTCGATGGAGCAGGCGGGCGAGTACCTCACGATCGTCGGCAGCTGCAACGACTGCCACACCCAGGGCTGGGCCGAAACGGAGGGAAAGATCGCTCCCGCCGACCGGTTCGCCGGCCTCGACGTCGGTTTCCGCGGCGCGTGGGGCACATCGTACGGGAAGAATCTCCGCACGGTGACCCAGCGTCAGAGCGAGGATCATTGGGTGGAGGTGCTCAAGACCAGCGATGGCGGCGACGGAAAACCGCCGATGCCGTGGTGGAACACGAAGCAGATGAGCGACCGCGACCTGCGCGCGATGTACCGCTACATCAAGTCGCTGGGGCCCAAGGCAAACGGCGTCCCGCGAAGATTGCCGCCGGGAAAGGAACCGACGGGGCGGTACATCTGGGTGACACCTCAGGGGGCACGGTGACGGTGCCCCGAATCGGGATCGGGGAACACCGTATTCTGTAACCAGCATGCGGCGCGTCGGGTGCACGCGCCGAAGGACGGGAGATGGGACACCCTACTGGCTGACCGCAGTAACAGCCGAGAGATTCGCGCATGCTCCGCCTCGCTCTCGCTGCAATCGCGCTCGCCGCAACGCTCTTTGCCGGCGCGCGGCGCATCGGCCCCGCTCCTGCGCTGGGCGCATTCCTCGACCCCGCGCACGGCGTGTGGTCGCTCGCGCGCTCGGCCGAGCGCCCGCGCGATGCAGTCGCGAGCGTCGCGCACCTGGGCGGCGAGGTGACGGTCGTGTACGACGACCGCGCCGTGCCGCACATCTTCGCCACCACCGAGGAGGACGCGTATCGCGCCCTCGGCTACGTGACGGCGCGAGACCGGCTGTTCCAGCTCTTTCTGCAGACCATGGCGGCCAGCGGCCGGCTCACCGAGCTCGCCGGCGCGCGCGCGCTGGAGCTCGATCGCGAGATGCGCGGGCTCGGACTCCCGCGGTCGGCCGAGCGACTCGCCGCGAGCGCCACGGATACATCCGCCTCCGTGCGGCGGATGCGCGCGTACACCGGCGGCATCAACGCATACGTCCGACAGCTTCCCGCGAGCGAGCTTCCACTCGAGTTCCGTCTCACGGGCACGCGGCCGGTCGAGTTCACGCTCACCGACTCGTACCATCTCTTCAACCGGATGGGGTGGACACTGGCGTATCTGTCGCTCGAGAGCGATCGCGCCGCGGCGGCATCGCGCGTGGGCGTGCGTGCGGCGGAAGCGCTCTTTCCCGACGACCTCCCGATCCAGGAGCCCATCCAGCCGAACGGGCAGCGCGCGGCACGGCTCGACTTTGCGCCGCTTCCTCCTCCGGGCGCGCCCGACTCCGGCAGCGCGCTAAGCGCCGCCGCGGCAGACGCGTTCTTTCCCACGCTGGCATCCCGACGGAACGGCGACGACGAACCGCGCGCGATGGCGAGCAACAATTGGGCGGTCGCGCCACGACGCTCGGCGACAAGACATGCACTGCTCTCCGGCGATCCGCACCTCGATCTCACGCTCCCCTCGATCTGGTACGAGGCGCATCTGGTCGTTCCGGGCGCGCTCGACGTGTACGGGGTGACGATTCCCGGGTCCGGCGCCATCGTCATCGGATTCAATCGCGACGTCGCCTGGACGTTCACCAACACCAGCGCCGATGTGCTCGACCTGTATGCCGAGCAGGTGGATGATGCGACGCATCCCACGCGCTATTGGCTCGACGGCGCGTGGAAGCCGCTCGAGCAGCGCGTCGAGCGCTATCGCGGGCCAACGGGCGCGACGATCGCCACCGACACGTTCTTCTTCACCCATCGTGGCCCGATGCGCCGCGTGGGCGGGCGATGGCTGTCGATGCGATGGACCGTGCTGGAAGCGGGTACGGAGATCAACGGCTTCCACGATGCGGCGCACGCGCGCAGTGCGGCCGAGCTGGAAGGCGCGTTCGCCGCATGGTACCGCGCTCCCGCGCAGAACATGCTCGCCGCCGACCGCGGGGGACACATCGCGATCCGATCGACCGGCCGGTTCCCGATTCGTCCGGGCGATGGGAAGGGCAGCGCCGTGCGCGATGGAACGGCCAGCGCCAGCGACTGGACGGGATGGCTGGCGGTGGATCAGCTCCCGCAATCGACCGATCCGGCGCAGGGCTACCTCGCGTCCGCCAATCAGCAGCCGATCGATCCGCGCGCCACGCACCAATGGTGGGGAGGGAGTTACGACCCGTGGCGCGCCATGCGCATCAACACGCTGCTGCGCGCCGATTCCGCCGTGACGGTGGACGCCATGCGCCGCTACCAGACGGATCCCGGGAGCGCACGCGCCGACCTGTTCGTGCCGTATTTCCTCGACGCCGCGCAGCGCGTCCTCGCACGAGCGACGATGGACACCCAGGCGGCGCGCCTCTCGGAGGCGGCTGGCCTGCTCGCCCAGTGGGATCGGCGCTACACGAAGGAGAACCGGCGCGCCGTGCTGTTCGAGGGTGCGATGCAGGAGCTCGTGGCGCGCACGTGGGACGAGCTCGCGATGCCCGGAACGACACGCCGCGCAATCACGCCCTCCGGCGCTGTGCTGGTCGAGCTGCTCGCCGACTCATCGAGCGTCTGGTGGGACGATCGCTCGACATCGGCCGTGGAGCACCGCGACGACATCCTGGCCGCCAGCCTGGTGGCGTCGCTCGACGGCGTGCGGAAGAAGTACGGCGATCCGAACGGTGACGGCTGGCGGTGGGAGCGTATCAGGCACGCGAACGTGAATCACCTGCTGCGGCTGCCTGCGCTCTCGGCGCTGGAGATTCCCGTGCAGGGTGGGCCGGGCACCCTCGCGCCGTCGTCGGGGTCAGGGACACACAGCGCGAGCTGGCGCATGGTGGTGGAGCTCGGTCCCGTGCTGCGCGCGTGGGCCACATACCCCGGTGGGCAGTCGGGGAATCCGGTGAGCTCGCGCTATCGTGACCGCATTGCCGCATGGTCGCGAGGTGAGCTCGAGCCAGTGCATCTGCCCGCGACGCCGGAGCAGCTCGAGACGGTGCAGCGAACGTCCACCCTGCGCCTGCGTCCGGCACCGTGAGGAACGGCCGATGATCTTCGTGCTGGTCGTCTCGGCCGCGATGGGCGGACTCACCTGGCTGCTCGGCTGGTGGGGCGTCGCGGTGGCGGCCGCGATCGTCGGCTTCGCGTTCAGCGAGTACGGCGGCGGCGGATGGCGCGTCGCGCTCGCGGCGGCGCTTGCATGGGCCGCGCTGCTCGCGGCCGACGGAGCGGTGGGGCCATTCGGTACGGTAGGCACCACGCTGGCCGGTGTGATGAGGGTTCCCGCCGCGGTGCTCGTGCTGCTGACGCTGGTTTTTCCCGCGCTGCTGGCATGGAGTGCGGCGACGCTCGTTTCCGATGCCCGGCGGCTCGTGAGTGGGAGACGCCGGGCGCGAACGCGCTAGATCCGCCGGCTCACCGCGGCGGTGTGGGCATGGTATCCCGCCGTGTCCCTGCCGGGCGCCGCACGACTGTATCGCGTCTGATCGTGGAGGAGCCGGGAATGAAGAACGGGTCCTCCGCGGGCGTCGGGCGGGGGCTCGCCGCAGGG